>JAKPTH010000430.1 GCA_029571125.1 bacterium | reverse complement strand
AATTTTTCTATGCGCTTATTTTCCGAAAAAAAATTGACGTAAGCCAGCAGGCTGTTCATGTAGTGCGATGAGGCTTTTATGGCTATCCTGTTATGGCGCAAAAAATAAAACTTATTTATTTTAATTTTAAAATTTTTGGACGCGGCTTTCACGGCGTCTTTTAATATCAGGTAATGGGCGGCGCAGCAGTGAGCCGATTCAGGCGCCGAGCGAAGCTTGTAAAATGAAAATGAGCCGGAATATAGGCCTGATTTAGCCTTGGCCATTTCGGATTCGATCATTTCGGTTTCATAAGGATTGAGGATGGATTTTTCGTAAAGCGAATCAAAAAAGCCGAATAATGTTGATAAATTTTTGAATTCTATGGATGCCTCAAAGAAAAAAAGCTCATTATCGCTGGCGCATTCCGCTTTTTTTATTTTATCTTTAACTATTTTTATTCCGTGCCGTGCCGCCTCTTTTGTTATACTTTCCATGCAGTTTGTTTCACTGCTTTCGGTTTTATTCGGCTCAAAAGCAAAAACGTTTTTATTACTTAAAAAAATAATAAAAACGAAAAAATATATTAACGACATGATTAAAAATCTTGACGATTTTACATTGCTCATTAACTTGGCTTTTGCCGTTTGCCGCTGACGGGCTTTAAGGCCTTGATTAAGCGGTAATGTTTATGTTCTGTCCTATGCCGGCCGGAGTAAGTGTCTGCTGCGCGGGCTGTTTCGATTCCTGAAAGGAAGGCGCGGCGCTCGAAGCCGTGTTTTGACCGGAAGAAACTTCGACGGGAGCCTGCCTGTTATTCTGAATATCGAGAATGTTGACGGAGTAATTTGGAGCTTGCGTAACATTAGCGGTTTGCATGTTATTCCTCCTATCTGAGATATCTTTTATATTATCAATTCTAATTATATCACAATATGATCCTTTTGTCAAATTAAATACGACATAAAAGGTTATGATTGCAAAAAAATGATTGACTTTTTTTTTTATGTGTGATAGTATCAACTCATACGCACAACTTAGACATCAAATAAGATTTACATCCAAAATTGAAGGAGGTGGAACAATTGAAAAAAACTTTATTATTAGCTATCGCGCTTTTATTCGCGGCTTCGTTCGCAATGGGCAACGCTTATGCAGCTGAATATCCTAGCGTAGTTGGCTTGAAACCTTTTACTTCGCAAACCGCTTATCTTTCTTTAATCGGTTATATTCAGTACCTTTCCAAAAATCAGGACGGTAAAGAAATATCGAGAGAAGAAGCTATCCAGGTTTTAAATTCACAGAAATCCGGCGCTCCCGCCGAAGTTAAAAAAGTGAAAAAAGTAAGAAAACATAAAGCCGCTAAAAAAGCTAAAGCTGAAGAACCGAAAGCCGAAATGGCTGAACCGGCCGCTGAAGCCCCTAAGGCTGAAGCTCCCAAGGTAGAAGAGGCTCCTAAAGCTGAAGAACCTAAGGCCGAAGCACCGAAGGTAGAAGCTCCTAAAGTTGAAGAAGCTCCGAAAACCGAAGCTCCTAAAGCTGAAGAAGTGAAAGGCAAATAATTAAAGGATATTTTTATATCGTTTAATAAAAAACAGGTGAATATTTATTATTCACCTGTTTTAATTTTTTGGCTTATTTAATTTATGCCGTATGGCGGGGATGCCGGTCGCGGCGCCAGGCGGCTTATAAAATGAAATAACCGCCCAGATTCGTTATAAACCATATAAACGTGGAGATGTCGGGTTCCTGCTTGATGTATTCGAATACAGGCGCTTTGCTTTTGTTTATATCGCCCTTGAAATAATATAGCGTGGATTCCATCATGAGAGCTATATTTTTGAATTTAGTGCCCTTTAAAGCCTTAACCTCTTCTTCGAATTCGGCGATTCCTTCAGGCGCGGTCGTTTCGTATTCTTTGTCGCTGAAATCGTTCAGGCTTTTCTTGATTGCGCGTATATCGCTGATATTCTTTTTAAATGCGTTGCGGGCGCCTATTTTGAAAGCGCTGACGCAGCATTTCATGGCTTTTTCTTCTTCCGTGGCCGAATCCGGTACGTTATAAGCGAGTATTTTGGCGCCCAGCGGCATCATGTAATATGAGTTGACCGCGATTCCCGCCGAGGCGGCCCTTATGAGAAGAAATATATTTTCCGGTTCGATCTTAAGCGCTTCGAGAGTGAAATCGAGCGAAGCCTGTATTTCGCCTTTAAATTGCGCTTCCAGGGATTTTTGATATAATTCTTTTATTTTAGGGTCCTTGACGAAAAAATTAACGAGGGCGGCCGCTTCGCCTTTTTGCGCAAGGTTTTTGTAATATTCTTCGTTCATGGCGTTTTTCATAAAAAATTCGAAACTGGCGAATAATGAATATTCCGGGCGTACGG
>JAKPTH010000682.1 GCA_029571125.1 bacterium | reverse complement strand
CGGGCACGTCGACCGAACCGCCGCTTACGGGAGCGGAGGGCGAAGCGGGAGCCGAAGGCGTGGTTGAGGCCGGTGTAGAAGCTGCCGGCGTAGAAGCCGCGGGAGCTCCCGGAACGCCTGCTACGTTCTGAGGCGTGCCGCCGGGACCGTTATTTATGATATAGGTATTTTTGTTTATGATAACCGTTTTGTTGCCTGAATTAACGTTGTTGGTAGTGGTAGTAGTTGTGGTGGTGTTTGCCGAATCGGCTATTCTCGTGGAAGTGTTTGCCGAACGTGAAACCGTCGAAGCCGAAGAGCTGTCGGTGAAATTACCGGAATCGGCTATTCTGGTTGAATTTGTCGTGGTCGTTGAAGTTGAAAGGTTTCTTGAATCAGTGAATTTTGCGTTTGTCGTGGAAGTCGCTACGTTGCCGGTGTCGCTGATTCTTGTGGTGGTCGAGGTAACGTTGCCGGAATCGGCTATTCTGGATGTAGAAGTCGTGTTGGAAGTCGTAGTAAGAGCGTTATTGCTGTTAGCGGTTGACGTTGAAGTGGTTGTTGTAGTTTTGGGAGCGTTAACGGTCGTCGTTTTAGCGGTAGCGGTGCTGGTATTCGATGATGTCGTAGTGGATACCGGCGCGTTTACGTTAGTTGAAGTTGTGGCGTTGCTGACCGTATTCGTTGCCGGGATCGGGGAGTTGTCGGCGAATTTCCAGGTTTTGAAAAGGCCGTTGGAGTCGCGTACTACGACGCGCGCGCGTCCGTCCGACCAGGTTTCGGTGACGGCTTTTCCCCACGTTACGAAGTGGCCTTTAGTGTCGCGTACTACCCAGTACTGCTTTCCGTCGGCCCATGTTTCGAAAGAGCCGGTACCGGTGGTGGTAACCTGGCCCTTAGGCGAGCTTACGAGCCAGTCCGAAGACGAGGTGCTCGAGGAGCTAAAAGCGTAAGCGGGCGTTATCATCGGGGCGAAGATGCCCATGACGAAAGTCGCTATAAGGTACACAATAAATATCTTTGTAAGCATTGTTCGTTTCATACAAATCACCTTTCCTTAATAAACTTGATTAATCGTTAAAATTACCTTGCTGATTCGAAGATAATTGTTCTTGCGTTATCACCTCCGCCTTTCATAAATACAAATTAAAGAAATAGTGCATAAAGTGTTTTGAATCAATATTATCGCTGTATATATAAAAAAATTAAACGCTATTCTTGCGATTGTCAAATCAATTATATTAAAAATAATCGGTCTTGTCAAGAAAAGGGGGTATATTTTAATTAATAATTTTTATAAACGCTTCGAGCCTTATTTTATCGCGTTCGCTGAGCTTTTCGCCTCCGGCGTATTCGAGCGGCAAATATTTTTCGCCGATGTTTTTGCAGAAAAAATGGTCTTCGATTTCATAATGAGAAAATTTGGGGAATGTATGAATGACACCTGCATTTATTTGCGGAAAATTATTTTTATAAGAGCCGATTATATTTTTTATATTTGTGAGCCGGGCTGTTATGTTGAGAATAAATTCCGGTGAAAACAGATTTTCGCTTTCGGACCTGATTAAGGCGTCAATGTATTCAAAATACAATATCTTAACGTTCATGGTATTTAAGTATTCGAATAAATCCTTAAATAATGGTGCGGTAGATCCAATTAGTATAACATATTTATATTTGCCGGCCGGTTTTTGTTGGATATCGGCCGTACGGCATAAAACTTTCTTAAATTTATCGGTAAGATAGCTATGGCTTGTCATCGAATCTAATTGAAATGAGTCCGCGAATTGGAAAGCGGCTTTTCCGTTCTGGCAATCAGAAGTTTTTCTTGCGCCGGAGCTTTTATATTCGATTGGATTGAAATTCAGGCTGTTATCGTGTCCGATAAAATTTTCGATGCATGCGAGCATGTCGCGCGGCGTAAATTTCGGCGAATACGATAATTTTATAGAGTTTTCGATTGAAATGTTTTTTCCGGTCAGCGTAGATAAGAATCCTGCTAGAATTTTTACCATAGGGTTGATATTGGCGCATTGTAAAAATTGTTCACCCGAATTTTCGAGATCATAATGACTGTAATTTTGCATTATGAAATCGAATAAGTCCCGGCGGGTTTCTGCTTTTTCTGAAAATTCGTTGAGAAGGAAGGCGGGAACGAATGAAATTATTAAATTATTTATATTTTTCGCTTGCATAAAATCTAAAATATGTTAAAATATAAGTAAGGAGTGTGCGCCTATGAGTGATAAAAAAATCAATTTACTTGTAGTCGATGATGACGAAGACATTGTTTTAATGATGAGCGATTTTCTCGACGTTGTAGAAAATGCTCATCTCTTTTCGAAGGTCACTTCCAAAAGTTTCGAAGAAGCTCAGTCGTTTATTAACAAGCAGAAAATCGACGTTCTTATCACGGATATCACTCTTCCGGGCGGCAGCGGCATGCTGCTTGCCGAAACACTTAAAAAAACAAATGCAGACGCTTTCGTAGTTATTATGAGCGGCTGGAATAATGTAACTGTAAATTCAGGCGAGCCGTCCGTAAAAATCGATGCTTACTTAAAAAAACCTTTTGAATTCGATAAGTTTGAAGCTATTATCAATGACATCGCATCTTCTTCGAAGCGCTCTTCGACCTTATCAAAGTAATTTTATCATTAATCTTAGCATTATTCAATAAATATCTTTAGGCTAGAGTTAAATAATAAATCCGGGGCCGCTAATTGCGGCCCCGGATTTATTAAATGTATAAGGCTTACTTAAAACTTTTTGTATAAATTTTCAACAGCTTTAGCGAGTGAATAGTTCATAATAGAGCGTGTGCCGTAAAACATTCCGAAAGCCTGATTTTTTCTGCGCTCCTTAATTCTGTTTTCATATATATAAGCGCATTCGGAAGCTTTAAAAACTTTGGTGCTTAAATCAACATCGCCGTAATTGTGGACGCCTGAAA
>JAKPTH010000654.1 GCA_029571125.1 bacterium | reverse complement strand
AAAAACAGGCCGGTTTTAAGCTGCCAGTCGAAAGTGAGCAGGCTTTTTACCATTACCGCCGTTTCATAGTAACGGTCGGCGAGAAGCTTTAATTCGGTCCCGCTCAAATGCTGCACCACACCCGAATACGTGAATACATAGCACGCTTTTAGCTGGGTCATTATATTCGGGATTTCCTTTACCTGGTTAAAATAATAAACAAGCCCGCTGGAAATAAGCGCAACCAGCGTAGAGCCGAGAATTCCGCTGAAAACGGCTGAAAATACTATCGCAAACAGATATAAGAAACCGGTTCCGACGAGAATTATAACATGGGAACTGACCTTTTTTATTACGGAG
Source organism: bacterium (assembly GCA_029571125.1). GTDB lineage: Bacteria > Muiribacteriota > UBA9980 > UBA9980 > UBA9980 > UBA9980. The sequence goes on along the minus strand of JAKPTH010000654.1, from coordinate 11,642 downwards.
TTCGAGCTCGAAGGATCGAAACCGGCATTATAATCGCTGATTTTTTTATAATCGATGGACTCCGGCAGTTCGGAGAGGTCTCTTTCACGGCCGTTACCTATGGCGGAATTGGACGCGAGGTCTTTTATGTCTTTATTGAAGCTTTCGGCAGTGACATATTCCTTTATTTTTTCAATGTATGAGTTTTTAAAAATTATTTCCGACGGCAATAATGAAAACGCGGCGCCAGCTATAGCGCCGATAATAGCTAAATTAATGGTTATTATAATAATTTTTTCTTTATCGAGTAACTTCATAATAATTCAGAAAAATATGATAAGGGCTGAAAGTTAACTTTAAAACACGCAACCGTGGCAACGCTCGAACTACGCCGCGCGCATTTAAACGTGTGCGCGGCGTAGTTTTGAAATAATTAGAGCTTTATCGCTTTTTTTATGATTTTAACCTTATCGAGCTGTTCCCATGTAAAATCGCGGTCGCTGCGGCCGAAATGGCCATAACGGGCGGTTTTATGGAATATGGGCCTTCTGAGGTCGAGGGATTTGATAAGCGCGCCGGGCCTTAAATCGAAAATTTCAGAATTCATAAGGATTCTTTCGATTTCGCGTTCATCGACTTTAGCCGTTCCGAAAGTATCGACCATTACCGATACCGGATGAGCCACGCCTATGGCGTATGCTACCTGAACTTCGCAACGGTCTGCGAGACCTGCCGCGACTATGTTCTTAGCAGCGTGCCTTGCGCCGTATGCGCCCGTGCGGTCGACCTTCGTGGGATCTTTTCCCGAAAACGCGCCGCCGCCGTGCCTTGCCATGCCGCCATAGGTATCCACTATAATCTTGCGGCCGGTAAGTCCGGAATCGCCGTGCGGGCCGCCGATAACGAAACGGCCGGTAGGATTGATATAATATTTCGTCTTCTTATCGAGCATGTGAGCGGGGATGACTTTTTTTATAATTTGTTCTCTAACGTCTTCTTCGATCTGCTTGAGGCTCACTTTAGGATCGTGCTGCGTCGAAATTACTACCGCGTCGACTCTGACCGGAGTATGGCCGTCGTATTCGATGGTGACCTGCGATTTGCCGTCCGGGCGAAGATAAGCAATCTTTTTATTTTTTCTCAGCTGCGCCAATTTTTCGCAGAGCTGATGAGCAAAAGTTATGGGCATAGGCATATATTCTTCGGTTTCGTTGCACGCGAATCCGAACATCATGCCCTGATCGCCCGCGCCGAACTTTTCGTCTTCGCTGGCTTTGGCTTTTTTGCGTATTTCTAAAGCCTTATCCACGCCCATAGCTATATCCGAAGACTGTTTGTCAATGGAAGTCAGCACTGCGCAGCTGTCGGCGTCGAAACCGAATTCGGGAGAAGTGTATCCTATTTCACGAACGGTATCTCGGACTATTCTGGGATAGTCTATTACGATATCGTGTTTATGGGTGATTTCGCCCATAACGAAGCAAACGCCCGTAGTGAGAGCGGTTTCACATGCCACGCGGGCCATTTTGTCCTTGGCGTATATCGCGTCTAAAACCGCGTCGGATATCTGATCGGCCATCTTATCGGGATGCCCTTCGGTTACCGACTCCGATGTGAAAAAATATTTTTTGCCCTTTTTAACGACTTCTTTTAAATTACCTTTTGCCATTATAACTTATTTCCTTTCTTAATAACCAACGGCGGCCGCACTCATAATGGCGCGAGCAAAAATAAGCGATAGGCGCGCTATTAATTATTAATTAACTTTTATAGATTGATTATTAATTATATCACTATAACCTTCAAAATGTCAATAAATTTTATAATAAAACTAAACCGGTATATTATAGCGAAGCGGCGGTCGCTTCGATCACCGGCTTGTTCTTCATAAGCTGCGCTATGAGTTCTTCTTCCGGCACCGGAGTCGAAAAAACGTAGCCGTATATCTGCTTATCCACTTCCGAATCGTGGTCGTTAAGAAACCCGGCGTCGATTTTTGAGCTGAACCGGTCGGCCAGATAAACTATTGCCGAAAACATTATTATATCTTTTTCGAAAAGGGTTGACGCAATAGGCGGCTGGTGATGGTTATAAATGACCGATTGAATCTCGCGAGACATCTGCCATCTTACAGAAAGCCACGATCCGATCTCGCAGTGGGAAATAGGATAATCGGCCCGCTCGCAGTCGTAAAAAGAAACGCCGGGCGAGGCTTCTCTTTTTTTCATAATGGCGTCGAACATTTCCGGCATATATTTTATTATTATGAGCATTCCAAGATCGTGAAGAAGCCCGGCGGTAAAAAGTTCTTCGGTATCGCGGAAGCGGGCCAGCTTTCCGATGGTGCGTGTATTATACGCCACGGCTATGGAATGTTTCCAGAAATCTTTGATATTAAATCCAGCGGCGGAGTATTTATCGAAGGCGTCGAGGATCGAGATGGAAAATACAAGCCTTTTAATCTGAAGCAAACCCATTCGCGTTATAGCGTTCTGAACGTTCGTACAGGGGCTGTAACCGGCATAATATGCCGAATTGCCTATTTTTAAAAGCCTCGCGGTAAGGGCCGGGTCGTTTTTTATTATGTCCGCTATGGCTTTGGAGTTAGATTGGGGATCGTTTATCACCTGAATGACTTTATTCGCGATCGAAGGAAGCGTCGGAATATCCTGTATAGAGTCGAGTATTTTATTGAGTTCCCCTACGCTAAGCGCACCTGAAATATGGGCGTCTTCCGCGGCGGCGGGGTGCGTTTCTCCGCCTGCCGGATCGGCGTGCGGGCTGTTTTTCGAGCTTTGAAGCGGATCGGCGGCCGCAAGAGATTTTTGCTCCCTGGCTCTTTTGATAGCGTCTAATAAACCCATTAAAGCCTCCCGGTAATTAAATAACGACTGATAACCGTTAAATTATATCACATTAAAAATTCAAAAACAAGTTAATATCTTTATAAAAGTATTTAAATTTTATTTTTTTTATGGTATAATAAAAAAGAAAAATTTATCAAGCATTTTAAGGAAAGCCGGCTTTTTTATGGATGTCATATTAGCTATTAGCCTCGGAGGTATTTTAGGCTCGCTGAGCCGTTACTATATATCCATTTTCGTGCAGAAGTATACGGCTTCCGCCTTTCCTTACGGAACGCTGGCGGTCAATATCGCGGGCTGTCTGTTCATAGGCTTCGTGATGCAATATTTCATGATGCGTCCCGGGGTTTCCAACGCTTTGAAAGTATTTTTAATAACCGGCTTCGCCGGCGCCTTTACGACATTTTCCACCTTCGGCCACGAAACTATAGCCCTGTTTATGGCCAATAATTTCAAGGCAGCCTTCATAAACGTCGTTATAAGCAATATTTTCGGCCTCGCCGCCGTTTTTGCCGGTTCGCTCGCCGCTAAAAAGTTTATCGTAATATAAAATTCGGCATTCAAAGCAAAACGCCCGGGACGTTCAAGCCGCGGGCGTTTTATTTTTATATGCGTTAGACTTTTAAATTTACAGGTTAAGCGTGTTCAGGTAATAAACTATTTGTTTATGCCACCACGGCCAGTCGTGATCCACGTCGTAACCCCAGAATTCTATATTATTGGAAACGCCTTTGGAGTCGAGGATGTTTTTAAGCTCGCGCGTTTCGTCTATCATGGGCTGCTCCCAAGCCCCCTGGCCGACGCAGACTATGATTTTGTTGCGGCGGTAGTGGTCTAAAAACCACTGGTCTTCCATATTTTTGAGGTATTCAAGAGGCGTGTTGTAATATACGTTTTCATCCATATAATCGCCGATGCAAAGATTAAGCCTGTATATTCCGCTGAGCGCGATAACCGTATCGAATACGTCGGGATGGCGGAAAAAGAAATTGGCCGAATGATATGCGCCCATGCTGCAGCCGGTAGCCATGAACTGGCCGTTGTAATTGAGCATGTTGCGAAGACCCGGAATAAGCTCTCCGATGACGTAGCGGTCGTAGTCGTTATGCCTTCTGGCGCGGTCCGCGGGATGCGCGTCGTTATTAAGCCAGGACTGTCCGTCTATCCCGTCTATAGCTATAAGCTTTATCTTTCCGCTGTCGATGAATTCGCGGCATGTGTCTATCATCCCGAAATTTTCGTAATCGAAGAAACGGCCGTTGGCGCAGGGGAATACTATTACAGGTTTACCCCAGTGGCCGTAAATTTTAAATTCCATGTCCTGGCCCAGATTCGAACTCCACCATTTATGATACTCTACATGCATTTAATATACTCTCTCCTTCATATATATTCGATGTCCATAAACCGAGGTCCATAAACCGAGGTCCACGAACGCCGCAAAGAGCGAAATTTTTAAAATCACCACCCCTTTTTAACCGATTTAATAGTCTGGCGAAAAACTTCTAAAAAATAATCGAGCGATTTTTTTGAAATATTTAGCGCCGGTTCGATTCTTATGGTTTTTGAGTTGAGAAGGGTTCCGGCGACGAGAATGCCGCGTTTAAAAAGACCCGCGGCAATGGCGTATCCGAATTCGGAATCTATGAATTCAAGGCCGATAAGCAGCCCGAGCCCGCGGACGTCTATAAGGAAATCTTCGTTTTCCTTCTGTATTTTTTTTAGTTCGCCGATAAGGTATTTGCCTGATTTGGCAGCCTTATCGGGCAGGTTTTCGTTAAGCGTGACGTTTATGGCGGCGATGCCGGCGGCGCATGCCAGCGGATTTCCGCCGAAAGTGGACGAGTGTATGAACGGATTGGGTTCGAGAACCTTCCATATTTTAGGAGTGGACATAAACGCCGATAAAGGCATAACGCCTCCCCCAAGGGCTTTTCCGAGGCACATTATATCCGGCGCCACGTCCCAGTGGTTTACGCCGAAAAGCTTTCCGGTCCTGCCCAGGCAGGTCTGGACCTCGTCGGCTATGAGCAGCACGCCGTAGCGGTCGCAGATTTTGCGCAGTTTAGGAAAAAAGTCGTCCGGCGGCACTATTGCGCCCGCTTCGCCCTGTACCGGTTCAACCATGACTCCGGCGATGTCGAAGCCGACCATTTTTGCCCGCTGGAGCTCCTGCTCTACGGCGTTGGCGTCTCCGTAAGGCACGAAATATACGTCCTGCAGCAGAGGCTCGAAAGGCGCACGGAATTCGGCCTTGCCCATAAGCGAAAGAGAGCCGTAAGACTTTCCGTGGAAGCCTTTTATAAATGAAATAAAGCCTGACTTTCCGGTATAAAGGCGCGCGAGTTTCATAGCGCCTTCCACGGCGTCGGTACCGTTGTTTATGAAAAAACAGTACTGAAGATCGCCCGGGGATATTTCGCCGAGTATTTCAGACAGAGCGCCGCGCAGCGGATCGAGAAGTTCCTGCGACGAAAGCGACATCCTTTTAAGCTGGTCGCGAACGGCTTTAACGATCTTCGGATGCCTTATGCCGGCCGAATAAATTCCGAACCCGCCGAGCAGATCGAGATACTTCCGGCCCAGCACGTCCATAAAGTAAGAACCGCTGCCGTTCCATTCGACGGCCGCAAAACCGTCGGATTCGGTGACGGATTTTCGGTATTCGAGAAATCCTTTGTTGTAATAGCCTTCGAAGTTATCGAGAGTCTCGCTCACGATCTGCCTTCTTGTATGCTCGCTCAGCTTTTTGGAGGATATTATGTCCAGCCATTTCTGAGATTCGTCTATTATTTTCTTTCTATTCAGGCTCATATAAAAACCACCCGTGTAAAAATATATTTAGTTTATTGTCGATTACAGTTTTACTATATATCAATCGAGGCAATTTGTCAAATTATTTTCTTACTTTCTAACATAGTGAGGCATCTGGGGCGGAAGCTCGATGGATATCTCTACAAAGCCCATGTAGGAGCCGTCGCGATACCATGGCGCCTGATGTATCAATTTTTTAACGCCGTTTTTTTCTATGGTATAACTGTTGGCTTTTTTTTCGGCCATCATTGAAACGAGCTTGCTGCGAGCAGGTTCGGGATGACATTCTAAAAGGCTTTTGCCTATAAGAGACTCGCCGCCGTATTTTTCAAACGTCTTTACCGCCCTGGCGTTCATTTCTAAAATTACAGCCTGAGCGTCGCAGACGGTTATCGCCGCGCCGAATTCGGCCGCCCAGTTCGTTTCGTTCATCACAACACCTCTTTATCATACAGGACGCAAACAAAGCGCCCGAACATTAGGAATTTCGTTTTAAGGACGATAAAAATTATACCACATTAACCTTTGAAAATCAAATTATAAAAAAATGAAAAAGCCTGAACGCAGGCGTCGAATGCGTCTGCAGTTCAGGCTTATATTTTTTTCAACCCTGAATCGGCAATAAATTTATTTTTCAAAAGACAAAATTACGCCGCCATAAACTCTAAAAAGCAAAGCAGCTGAGAAATGGCTTTATAAGCGTCTTTATACTCGGAACTGCCTTTCATGAATTTCATTATTAAAGCAAGCTTCTCTTCAGTAAGCTTTTTTCCGCCCTTATTTAAAACCGCTTTTTTCAGCGCGTTCACGCTCGAATCGAGCTTGGACTCAAACCCTATAGACGCCTGGCGGCCGCGCTTTTCGACGCCGAACATCCAGTCGATCGAAAGCTTGTTTTTAACGCAGTATCTTATCAACAACTCCGGCGGAAACTTGTCGTTCTTTTTGAATCCGGAAAGGGCCTGAGGCGTTACTTTGAGCGCGCGAGCTATTCCTGCGTCGGTTTTTTCGCCACTGTACTTCTTTAATTTTTTGATAATGCTTTCGAAACTAAACATACTCACTCTCTTTTATCCAAATTTATTACCTCGTTCTTCTCTTGCCGTTTATAAAGCTTTTATTTATGCTTTCAAGATTTAATTTCCATGTTTTTTCAATAACGCTTGACATAATTAAATAAATAAGTTATAATCTGCTTTAGTGAATAACATAAATAATTTTATCGCAAGGCAATCACAAGGTTAAATTTATTTACATTATTTTACAATAAAAATTATTATAATGCAACATTTTTTTATTATTTTTTTAGAAAGTGGTGTTTATGAGCGACAAAAGCAGAAAAATTAAGGGCTTACTTATGATGAAAGGTATTACGGTCACAAGCATCGCAAAATCCATGGATGTCAGTTTGACTTTTGTTTCTCTTGTAATTAACGAAAAGAAGAAATCCAAGCGCATCCAGGAATTTATCGCGCAGCTTCTTGGGCTCACTTATTCCGAACTCTGGGAAAAGACACTGTCGGACACCGGCGCCGAAATCGGCATAGATATCAAAAATTTATAATTTTTTCAAACTTTAGTAGTCAATATAAAAAACAGCGAAATCTTTCTTTCGCTGTTTTTTTATTTTATATCACGTTATCTAATTTATCTTTCGATGGATAAAAGCGTTATATTTTTTCAAAGCTGTCTTTACCCACTCCGCACGCAGGGCATACCCAATCTTCGGGAATTTTTTCAAAAGGCGTTCCAGGCGCGATTCCGCCGTCGGGATCTCCGGCCGCCGGATCATAAATATAATCGCATACAGTGCATCTCCATTTACTCATTAAAAACCTCCATTAAATAAAATTTTATATCTTAATGACCTGAAGTCTTATTTTCTCATTCCAAGCTGATGGTCGAGCATAAATATTGCGCCCAGATTGCCGTTGATCATTTTCAGCTTATCGACGATTTCGCCGGCGTTGGCTTCTTCTTCGACCTGTTCTTTTATGAACCACTGCAGCATAATCTGACCGGGATAATCTTCTTCGGCGACGGCCAGCTTATATAACTTATGAATGTTGGCGGTCACATGTTTTTCATGTTCAAAAGCTTTTTCGAAAATTTCCGTAACCGATTTAAAATTTGAAGGCGGTTCGTCGATTTTTGGAAGAACTACTTTGTATCCTCTATCTATAAGGTGTTCCATCATTTTTTCCGCGTGTTCGTTTTCTTCGTGCGCCTGCATATTAAGCCATGCCGCCATACCTTTAAAATTGTTTAGCTTGCAGTAAATCGCCATCGATTTATAAAGATAACCTGAATATAGTTCGAAACCTATCTGTTTGTTTATCGCCGCAAATAATTTTGTGCTAATATTAATCCCCTCCATCTTATGTTTTTAAGTTATCTTACTACAAAAAATATTATTTGTCAATTAAAAAACAAATATAAGACAAAAATAATCTCGAATACTTTTTATAAAGAAAAAAAATGCGCGGTTCCGCTTTTATAGCGATTACCGCGCATTTCTTTTTAAAAATTATGTCAACTTAAAGTAGATATTATTACCTGTAATCTTTGCTTAAACCAGATTCATTTCGGTGGTAAATCCATTATCGCTGAAAATATCGGTTTTAGATTTCATTACTTCCTGCATTATTTCAAACGTATTTTTGACGGGGTTTCTTGATTCCTTGAATAATCCTTCGAATAAATGTGAATGGTATCTGCTTCGATTCATGCTATGTCACCTCTTTATAGATATGAAAAACTCAATTAACTTAAAAAAATTTTTATTACTTAAAATATCGGTTGAAATCAACAAGAGTTTAGTTATATAATGGTATTTATAAAAATAGTTTTCTAAAAATTTTTAAAAAGCTCACTAGAGAAAGGAATTAATTATGAAATCCAATTCAAATAAACCCCTGTCTAAAGTATATTTTAAAAGCGTTAAGCAGGGAGCGGCTGCCGCTGAAATTGCCGCCTGCAATCTCGAACTTCTTATGAAACTCGAGCCGTTTTCAAAAATTAAGGCGAAAGATTTCGTAGCGATAAAAATGCACTTCGGGGATATAAACAACATCGGCCACATAAAGCCCGAATCGGTTAAAAAACTGGCCGACGCCATAAAAGCTAAAAAAGCGAGGCCTTTTCTGGTTGAAACCTCAACTTTATACGTCGGAGAGCGCTCCAACGCTTACGACCATATAAATATCGCCTACAAGCACGGTTTTACATACGAAAAAACAGGCGTTCCCATCATCATGGCCGACGGCCTCCTGGGCCATTCTCAGACGGCGGTCAAAATCAACGGCAAACACTCAAAAGAAATATTCGTCGCCAGCGACGTGGCGCACTATGATTTTTTGATCTGCCTCAACCATGTGACCGGCCATATGATAACCGGCGTCGGAGCGGCGATAAAGAATTTAGGCATGGGCCTGGCCGCGCGCGGAGGCAAACTCAGCCAGCATTCCGGCGCGCTTCCGTCGATAAGCGATAAAAAATGCGTTAAATGCGCCCGCTGCCAGACGTTCTGCCCTGCCGGCGCAATAAGCCCGGGCGAAGCGGCTTTCAAGATAGACCCCGCAAAATGCATAGGCTGCGGAGAGTGCATAGCGATATGCAAAAAGGAAGCGGTAAAATTCTCCTGGAAACAAACTTCCAAGATCGTTCAGGAAAAAATGGCGGAACACGCTCTCGGAGTCATTTCCGGTAAAAACGAACACCTGCTTTTGACCAATCATATCATTCACGTGACTAAAGAATGCGACTGCGCCGCCGAAGCCGATCCGCGCGTAATAGACGATATCGGCATACTCGCTTCGACCGACCCCGTTGCTCTCGATAAGGCCAGCGTCGATATCGTAAAAAAAATACACGGCTATCCGTTCGACTACGAAAGCAAAAACCCTCTCAATCCTATGTTTCAGCTTGAACACGGCGAAAAAATAGGCCTGGGCTCTATGAGCTATGAGCTCATCGAAATATAGAAGGCTCTTTTAATAATTTACAATAAAAAACGGCCTTGCTAAGTTCAAGCATGGCCGTTTTTCATTTATGCCGGGTTTCGACACGATTATTTCAAATATTTTTCGAGCAGAGTCGTAAAGCTCTTATCCATCCTGGAAAACTCGTCTTCGGCAAAATTTATGCGTTCTTCAGGCAAAAGTTCTTCTATGTCGCTTCCGAGCGCGGCGGTTGCGGCGTTCGGATTGAAACCGTAAGCCCAGGTAATCATGTTATAAAATCTTTGCGGGTCCAGCGAATGGCTGTCGGCGAATTCAAGGTCTTCCGCCTTGATCGTTTCCTCGTCGAATTCCGCCACGAACCACTCGGAAGCGTTTATAAGCGCGAGTACGGCCTGATGATCGTCGTCTCCGAAAGTTTTTAATATTATCCATGAAGCCAGCTGATCCGCTACATCTTCTTCCCTGCCCGTTATAGGCAGATCGAAAATATCTATAAGGGCGTGGCCGAGTTCGTGCAGCGTAACGAAAAAAGCCAGATCGACGAACAGCTCGGCTTTTTCGTCTTCGCTAAGTTCCTGCTGGGATTCGACGAGTTTCTCAAAATAACGAAGCAGCTCATATGAAATCAAAATTTCCTTTTTTTCGGAGTCGTAATAGGCGTTTTCTTCGCCCACCATACAAAGTTTTATTTTCAGCTCGGCGGGAAGCTTTATTTGAATCCCGAGATGCTCCGCCAGCGTTTCGAATATTTGCGATTCCTTGATATCATTTTTTATATCTTCATATTCTTCGCCGCCGGCCTTGCCGTAAATAATGACGAGGTTCGAATTTTCAATCTTATGTCCGTTACATCCGTTACAAAGAATGCCGCCGGAGCACGGCTGATCCGGGCCTGGCCGAACGTCTTGCGGCGAAACTTTTTCCGCGGTTTTCGAATCCGGAGCGGCCGCTCCGCTCAACCCTCCGCCCGCTTTTTTAACCGAATCGAAAGCGCCGGCAAATAAAGCCGGCTGTAAAAACGAGATTATTATCAACGCCGTTATAAAGGATTTTATAATCCTCATGCATCCCTCCGCCATTTATTTTCCACCAATAGATTTTTAAGCCTCATCGGCCTTACTCTTCGGCAATTTCGAGAGCCAATTCGGCCATTTTGGTGAAAGTCTTCTCGCGCTGTTCGCTGGTAGTGGCCTCGTGAGTGACAAGGCTGTCGCTTACGGTAAGAATGGTAAGCGCCCGCGCGCCGTTGCGCGCGGCTATCGAATAAAGCGCCGTAGTTTCCATTTCCACGGCGAGAACGTTATATTTGGCCCACAGCTTCCATGCGTCGGGATTCTCGCCGTAAAAAACGTCTGTGGACAGAATATTTCCGACCCTGACGTCGACAGCCTTGCTCCGGGCTGCTTCATAAGCTTTTCTTAGCAGGTCGAAATCGGCCACCGGCGAATAATCGGCGCCGTTAAATACGATCTTGTTATAGCTGGAGTCTGTGCAGGCCCCCATGGCCAGTATTATGTCGTAAAGTCTGACGTCGGGCTGCATAGAACCGCAGGAACCGATCCTGATTAAATTTTTCACGCCGTAGCTTTTTATAAGTTCGTTGGCGTATATGGCTATGGAAGGAATTCCCATGCCGCTGCCCTGAACGCTTACCCGCTTTCCGCCGTACTCGCCGGTATAGCCGAGCATGCCTCTGACGTTGTTATAGCAGACCGCGCCTTTCAAAAAATTTTCAGCTACGAATTTCGCCCTGAGCGGATCTCCCGCCAGCAGGACTGTTCTCGCGATTTCGCCTTCTTTCGCTCCTATGTGGATACTCATTAAACTCCTCCGTTTTTATTGTTTTATATATTTTTCTTAAACGTGATATCCATATAAACCTTACGCGCCTTTAATAAAGACATTACTTGAAAGTTTTAAAGGCCGATATAATTTTTTCCTTATCGCCGCGGTCGACGGCTATTAAAAAATTGCCGTTGACATGCCATTCGCGGCCTTCATCGCGGTTTTTACGAATATTTTC
>JAKPTH010000651.1 GCA_029571125.1 bacterium | reverse complement strand
AGCGTGAGCAAGAAAGAAGAAATGGAACAGCTGATCAAACAGCTCACTCTGCTTAACCAGCAGATGTGCCTGGAACTGGTCATGTCGCTTAAAAATACCAAAAATCCGGACGAGGCGAGGGAGTCGCTCGCAAAACTTCTTCGCGGCTGCGACGACAGACGCATAAAAGCCATCATATTAAGGATAATAGGGCTTTCAAAAGCTAAATTCAGCGTGCCGCTGCTGGGGGAATGTATCAAAGACCCCGACAAGCGCGTGCGCGCTAACGCGATCGAATCGCTTTCGGAGCTTGGCGACGAAACCGTCATCGAACTTATTAAACCTGCGCTGAACGATTTTGATAACCGCGTTAAGGCGAACGCCGCTAAAGGCTTATGGAAGCTCGGCGGCGCCCGTTCGCTGCAGATACTGCGCGATATGCTCGCCGACGGCGACAAATGGATGAGAGCCTCCGCCGCTTACGCTCTCGGCGAAATCGGAGTGATCCAGGTCGGCGAGATACTCCAGGGCGCGGTGAACGATCACGATAACGACGTTAAAGTCAATGTGATAAAAGCTCTCGGCAAAATCGGCGATATAAACTCGGTGCAGATACTTAGCGATATCATGATAAATAAAAGCGAAGACTGGGTAGTCAGAAAAACGGCGATAGTGGCTCTGGCGAAGTCCGCCTCAGAAGACGCTCATCAGTTTTTGATCAGGGAAGTGGAAAATCCTTCGGAAACCGACCTGTACCGTGAAACTATAACGGTCATACTTGAAGAGGTTTTTGGAAAGGACTATCTGAGCAAATTAAAAGGCGCTACGGCTTATGAAACGACCGTCAGCGATTATGAAAAATCGGATGAAGAAAAACGGCAGGGCGGCGAAGCGCCCGAAAGGATCACGCTTGACTGATATGAAACTTAAACGCTTTATTTTAAAAACAATGGCGGCCTTTCTGCTTGCATTATCGGCATCGTCCCTGCCATGCATTATTTCTAAAGCATCGGCGCTCGAATTCGACACCCATTCAAAGAGAAATAAATACCTTTCGTTTTTAGGGCAGAGCCTGCCGTCTAATAACGTCCAGGCGCTATACGCCGATCCGGAAGACGACAGGTCCATATTCGTCGGCACCGACAGAGGATTATCGAAGTATAATGGCCGCAGCTTCAGGACCTATGGAAAAGACGCCGGACACTACAGAAACGCTCCGGCGGGAGAAAATATAAACTTCGTGCTTCCTACCAGCTCGGAAATATGGATCGCTACCGATTCGGGGCTTTCACGTTATAATAAAATATTGTCGCAGTGGACTCATTTTGAGCAGGGCGACGACAATACAACGGTTCCGACCAACTATATACAATGCCTTTATTTTATGGACCCGTTTTTGTACGTAGGCACATGGGGAGAAGGAGTCAGCATATATAACGTAAAAACCAATAAATGGAAGCATTATACCAGCAAATCCGGCCTCGAGGGCCGATACGTTTCCGCTATAGCTTACGACAACGTCAAAGGCCAGCTGTGGTTCGCCACTTACGATGAAGGGATATTTTCTTTTCAGAACGAACGATTTACGGGAATCAACGCTAAAACTTCGGATCTGGTGTCCAACCGCGTCAACTGCCTTGCGTGCTCTTCCGGCAGGCTTTATATAGGCACTTCAGAAGGGCTTTCCATATACGACGGAAGCAAGTTCAGGACGTTTAACAAAGAAAAAGGGCTCGGCACCAATGTTATTTTGTCCATTAAAATAGATAAGTTCGATATTTTCCTGGGCACCGACAACGGCCTTTATAAGATCTACAACGATACCGTAACTCATTATCCCATAAAAAACAGCCTTTCCAGAGGAAAGGCCGTCAGGGTCAACTGCATCGAAACCGTAAAAAATACTTTATATCTTGGCACTCAGCATCAGGGAATGATCGAAATAACCAGATAGAGTTAAATTTACAGGGCGCCATTCGACGCCGCTAACTTTCGAATAGGCTTTATCAATGCGAGCTTTTTAAAATTATTCCTGCGTTTTGAGCTATTATTTGCGATAGAATAAGTATGTTGGCGCCGGTGTTGACTATTTTATGCCATACGTTTTTGGGGGCTAAAACATAGTCGCCGGGGCCTATCATGGTTTTGACTTCGGTTCCGTTGTCGATGTAAAACTCTCCGCGCCCCTGAATTACGATAAAAATCTGGTCGCCGCCGGGATGCTTGTGATAGTCTATAGACTGGCCCGGCATAAAATAATAAGTTTCCAGCACCATATCTTCGGTTTTTAAGTGCGTCGCTTTTTTTGCAGCTTCCGGCGCCGTTTCCAGAGAATCAAAAACATTGCCGTGAACGACGCCTTTTTCA
>JAKPTH010000634.1 GCA_029571125.1 bacterium | reverse complement strand
GGTTAGGGCGTATTATCCAGGAGCGCAGCAGCAGGTCTGGATCGCACGCTCCGGCGATAACCGCGTTTGCGGAAACGTTAAAGCGGGCGTCGTAAGGGCATTCTTCAGACTCGAGGCGTCTATGCAGGGCGAGGGTGGCGTGGCCGCCCTGCGAGAATCCGGCCAGGTATATTTTACCGTCGGCGACTGCGGCGCCGGATGCGGTTATAAATTCTTTGACGGCGGCAAGGAACGCGGAGCAGTCGAGAGCCGAAGCCTGCGCGTGGAAATACGGGTGAAACGAAACGGGCTCGCCGAGGCCGCGGTAATCGGGCATAGCGACGGCGAATCCGCGCAGGGCGAATACAGAGGCGACGGCTTCGGCTTCGGAGCATTTATCCAGCATGGAAGGGGCGGCGGAGTCGTCGAATATGGTGCCGTGCTGATAGCTCACCAGCGGGTATTGCTTAAGCCGGGCGTCGGGGATGGCCAGGAGTCCGCAAGCGCCGTATGGGTTGCCGGATTCGTCCACCGCGGAGTATTTAAGTTTATAGTATGATATTTTGTTCACCGGCGTTTCATTGCCGGCATTTAATATTTCGTCCGTCTGGGTTTGCGGTATTTTATTTTTCACGAGAAAGTTTTTGATATCGTCGCGGCTTTTTTGAGCGATGAGTTCGGCCGAGAGGAGATATGCGCATTTATCGGAGCCGGCGTTGCGCGCGAAAGCCTGCGGTGAAAAAAGCGGCATGGCGGCGGCGAGGCAGGCGATCAAAAAGCTAATAAGAAGGATACTTTTAAATTTCATAATAATCGTCCTTTCATTTTTCAGGTTAAGAAGTGATGATATCAATCGAAGCTGATTATTTTAGAATTGGAATAATAATGCAGCAGTATTTGTTCGTAATTTTTCCCGAGAATGGCCATGCCTTTGGCGCCGTCCTGGCACAATCCGACGCCGTGTCCCCAGCCGGCGCCTTTAAAGAGGAAGCGATCTTCGCCGCCGGCGTTGCCGGGGTGAAGTTCGAGTATGAACAAAGAGGAGCGGAGCATTGCGAATAATTTCCTGATAGGCAGTTCTTTATAAACCTTTTCGGTCGCTCGCGAGCCATGGATGGCGATGGCGACGACTCTTCCGGAAGCTCCGCGTTCGAGCACTTCTATTGACTTAAGGGCTCCGATATCGAATTGTTTTTTAATCAAGCGTTCCATTTCACTGCGGCTGAATTCGCGAGTCCATCTGTATTTATCGGGATTATTGCACGCGCCGGGCACCGAGCAATAGGAAGCGGGGGCGCCGGCGATGAATTTTTTAACGGCCGTTTCGTCGGTAGAAAGGTCAATAGCGGTTTCGGCCGTAGAGTCGGTTATCTTAACAAGCGCGGGATCGAAGGGCGCGCTCCATATCCGGTTGGAATCTTCGGTAAGGCCGCCGCAGTTGGCGTGGTAAACGGTATCGACTATATGTCCGTTAGAAAAAACTATTTTACCGGCCGTTTCGTCAACTGCGCGATCGGACTGTTTACGGCGGTTATTGATGCCGCCGTAGGCCTGACAATGCGTAGCGGAGCAGAAATCGTAATCCGATTCGGTATGCCGGGTCCTGTATTTGGCGAGAACTTCGGAGCGGGCCGCCACGGCCTGGGCGCAAACTGCCTGATAGGCCGAGTCGGGTTCGATTTCAGAAGGAACGACGACTTTTAAAAGTTCTTCGAAGCTAATATTGTTAACGATCTGGATCAGGCCTGAGTTATCGGCGGATATTTTGAGCGTACCGGCGTATTTTGCATCTTTGAAATTATGCCATTTATCGCCACGTCCGAACTCCATATTTTTAATAACTGCCGGGCCGTCGGGAACCACTTCGACTCTGGAAATATTTTTAAGCCTGTTATTTTTAACGTTTTTTTGATCAGCGTGGCTGATTAAAAGATCGAACTCGCAAACGGATTTTTTTTCTCTAACGGGATGGGCGAAGGCCGGGGTTTTATGGCGCGCCCTGGCGTCATCGCAGAATTTACGGCACTGTTCTTCTGTTTCAAAAGGGCCGCGGGCGGCGAAGAGCGTTCGCACATCTATGGAAAAATCAGCCCTGGCGGGCTTTAAAATGCAGCCGTAAGTGAAAAAAACGGGTTTACCGAATAAATTTTCAAGAGCGGCGATAGCGTCGAGCGCGTCTTTTTTTTTATCTTCCCTTTGCAGGTAGGAGTAGGGGAATGTTTTCAGCACGGCGTAATATTTTACAACCGCGGGTTTCGAGCGGGTAATGCGTTCGACGTAAAGGCGCAGGTTATCGGATTGGAGGTTTAATTTTTGACGGCCCTGGCCGTCGAAAGCCTTTAGTGAAAAGGTTCCGGATACGGATATTTCAGCGGTTTTAAAGTTATCGATAAGGCAGACGTCGATATTAGCGGGGAGCTGCACGCTGGATTGGTTAGGCGGGATTTTAAAATCCTGCGCGGCAAAGCAAATATGGCCGGTCGCGAAAAGCGCGAAGCAAAAAAGGTCGGCGGCCAGAATAATTAACAATAAAAACGGGGTCGGGCGAGTTATTTTTCGGCGGCGGGGCCGAATAAAATTTAAATATCCGCATATTTGAGATAAAGGCATGCGCACGCTCCATATTTTAAAATTCATCATATATAAAGCCTTTTATAAGGTTTTTGAGATAAAGCCCGTTTTTGAGTTCCGGCGATATTTTAAGCACTTCGTCAATTTCCGCGGCCGCTTCTTTGTACCTGAGTTTTTCGTAGTATAGTTCCGCAAGAGACATTCTGGCGCTGATATGTTTTGGATTAATCTGCGCGGCGCGTTTAAAGCATTTTTCGGCTTCTTCATAAGCGGATTTATTAAGCGTTTTTTCTTTTAAGTACCTGAGGCCGAGAAGGTAGAAAGGCTCTTCGAAACGCGGATAGGACCTGGTCAGAAAGTAAAGGTATCGGAACTCGGAATTCAGGTCCATGTGTCTGATGGCGATCTGTGCGAGCTCGTAAACGATGGGCAGCGAAAGGTTAATATTGGTGGCTTTAATGAGGCGGTCGGCCGCTTCTTTATGCCGGCCGAGTTTTTTACAGATATCGGCGCTGAAGTAATAAGGCTCGGTTTTAAATTCAAAAAGCTGCGACGAAAGTCCGTAAAATTGGAGGGCTTTTTCATCGCCGCCGCTGACTTCATAAATTTTGCCCTGCATGAGGTACCAGTCGGAGTTTATGTATTTGATACCGAAAATAGCGCTTAGAAAAGAGAAGAGTATTATAAGAAGCCCGGCCACGAGTCGATAGAAAGCGGAAGACATATCGAAGGCAAAGAATTGGTTTTTATCCAGGGCGCTGGAATTTATGGCGAGCGCGGAAAGCGCGGCGAAAATGAAAAGCAGGTGTGGAAGTGCGAGCGTGACGTTAAAGCAGGAATCGGTCAAAATATAAATGAGAAGGCATGAGGTTATGGCCGCATGTTCTCCTTTTTCGTTTTTTTTAAGGGCGGTTTTAACGGCGAAATATATAATGGAGGCCGAAAGCAGGGTAAACAACGCGAAAGATACGGCGCCGCTTTCGGCGAAAATATTTATGAATTCGTTATGCAGATGTGACGGATTAAAAAACTTCGGAACGTTCTGCCACAAGGCGGAAGACTGGTCGACAGCCTGGGCGTACTGCGGAAAGGTCATGAGCATGGTATTAAGGCCGCTGCCGAAGTAAAAATTCGACTTAATTATTTCGAGCCCGATGGTAAGCATATAGAGTCTTTTCGAAGCGGTTTCGCCGCTGAAAAAAAGTTCGAACGCTCTTGAAAGAAGAGTTTCACCGGATGCAGAAAGCATATCTTTGAGTTGTATAAAGAAAATAACGGCGAAAAATGAAACAATGATATTGACGAATGCGGGAATTTTTTTAGGCGCGGTTTTTCTGACGATTATGAAATAGGATATCAAGAAGGCGGCGAAAGCGATCTGCGACGAGCGGCATAAAGGCACGAAAAGCGAAGCGGCGAATAAAAACTGACTCATCCATAGGGCGGCTTTTTTGAATCCGGTATCCGCCTGCAATAAGAATCTGATATTCAAAGCGCACATGATTCCGAAGAACGGCGCTGCGAAATCGGGATTACCGAAAGTGGAAACGTATGTCTGGCGGGTGGTAAGGCCGGTTGAATCGATATTCTGCCAGATTTTAACGGTACTGACGCCGAAAGCCTCGCCCATTATGACTATTGCCGGAAAAACGCCTGAAGCGAGAAGGGCGATCAGGAAGCGTTCGGTATTTTTGGGGCTTTCGAATGAAGAATAAAGGTAAAATACGAACCAGGCGGCGATTACGGTGTAATAATGCAGCCTGAACATTGAAAGTCCTTCGGAAGGGGTATTTACTAAGGAAAGCGCAAGTGATGCCGTGAATGCTAAAAACAAAAGTGCGCTAGAGGGCGTGCGGACGGTCAGGTTGTTTTTTTTCAGTATGATCGCGAGAGAAATCAAAAGGCCGGCGACGGCAGTGCCGGCGTATATGGCGAATTCCTTGGGCGCAAGGCAGTGCGAATAGCACATACGCGAATAAAAAGAAGGAAGCGCGAACAGGAAAAGGGCAAGAAAAACGAATAACAGGTTATTGACTATATCAAGAGCTTTTTGCAAAAAAATCTTCCTCTCAAACGTACGCGGTATTATTTTAAAGGGTTCTGCATGCGCCGCCGGGCTGTTTTAACCGGGCGGCGCAAAGTGTCATCTATCGGCGTATAAAATAGCCGCTGAAATAGGCTCGAGTTCGATCTCCGGATCGCGAGGATCGATTTTAACGAAGGGCTCGAAGCGGCCGCCGTGATAAAAAACTTTCCATTTTTCGCCCGGAAGTATAAATTTAACGGTATCGCGGCGGGGATTAACGAGTATGGCGGCGGCCTTCCATTCGTCGCCGGACTTGCCGCGTTCGATCATATAGGCGAGGCATCTGGGTGCGACGGGAAGTTTCAAATCATGCGTGAAGAATTTAACGCACTCAAAAATTTCATCGGCGGTTTTCATGCGCAGCATGGGATGGGCTTTTCTGAGCGAGATAAGTTCTTTAACGAACTCGACCATATCGCGGTTTTCTATTTTGAGGTCCCAGCTGATTTTATTGATCGAATCGGGTTTGTTATAGCTGTTTTCTTCTCCGCCCTTCGTGCGCATCATTTCCTGGCCGGCGTGCAGGAAGGGGACTCCCTGAGAAGTAAGGGCAAGCAGGCAGGCGAGTTTATGCATTTTCTTTATTTTTTCTAAAGTTATGGACTTATCGTACCCGGTAGTGTGTATGAGCGTGTCGTAAAGAGTCCTGTTATCGTGCGCCTCGCAATAGTTTATGGATTCGAGCGGCGACGAGGCGAAGTCGAGAATGCTGCCTATTACGCCGCGTTCGATGAGTTCGACGCCCTTCGTCCCCTGCACGTAGCCGCCCTTATTGTCCCACACGGAGCCTTTGATTGCGTCGCGGAAAATGTCGTTAAAAACGGCGAAGCCTTTATCGCGCTGGGCGCCTTTTACGGTCGGCTCTATTCCGGCGGCGCCCGCGGCCCATGGCTCGCCATATATGAATATGTCGGGTTTTATCTTTTTAAGCTCGTCGGTGAGCAGATAAACGGTTTCGGTATCGATAAGCCCCATCAGGTCGAACCTGAAACCGTCTATTTTATATTCTTTAACCCAGTATTTAAGGGAGTCGATTATGAACTTGCGGCCCATGTAAGATTCGGATTTGAACTCGTTACCGCATCCGGAGCCATTCCAGTAATCGCCGTTGAGTTTGCAGCGGTAATAATAATTGGGCGCCAGAGCGTTAAAGCTGTGCTTAACAAGTTCGTTGCCTTCGGCGGTATGGTTGTAAACAACGTCCATGACTACTTTTATACCGTTTCTGTGAAACGCGTCGATCATTTTTTTGCATTCGGCGACCCGGCTTGAATCATAAGTTTTAGTGGCGTACCAGCCGTCGGGCGAGTTAAAATTAACGGGCATATATCCCCAGTTATAGTCGGGGCTGGATTCGTCGTTTTCGAAATCCTGGAACGGAAGTATCTGAACGGTGTTGATTCCGAGTTCCTTCAGGTGTGCGATTCCGGTATTTACAGCAGGGTTACCGGCATGGTGTGTATTTTCTTCGGCGGCGCCGAGAAATTTGCCGCGGTGGGCGGCAGTAGTTTTTTCATCTATGGTGAAATCGCGTATATGCATTTCATAAATAACGGCCTCATCGATGGTAAATACGGGGGAATCGGCGACGTGTGTCTTATCGTCAATAATCATGGCGCGGCCGTTGTGGGCGGTGTTGCATTTAGAGTATGGATCGAGCGCCAGATGGGTTTCGCCGCCTATCGTGACTTTATATTTATAGTATTTATTGAGCAGGTTTCCGGCGATTTCGCACGTCCAGACGCCGGCGCGTTCTTTTTTCATTTCGCGTTCGGCCGAGGGCGAGCCGGTATGCTGGTCATATATTTGAACGGAAACGGCGGACGCCGCGGGAGCGAAAACCCTGAACGCGCAGGCGGCGGGGGTGTATGCGCAGCCGAGTTCGCCGTCGTAGCGAAAAGCGGAGGAATATAGCACGCCGCGGACTTTAAGCCGGGCCGGAAGAAAACCGTCTATTGCGACTTCGGCCTCGGGCGGCGCTTCGCTGAAATCGTACTTTATGCCGTCTTCAAGGACTATTTTAAGTAAATTGGATTTCTGAACCGCGGCGTGTTTGTCGCCGTGGTGGGGGTCCGGCCGCCTGTTTTTTTCGCGGCCGCTATGGCCCCGGCCGGCGGATTCATCGGCGATTTCAAGGCCGTTCTCATCGATTAGCGCGATACGGGACAGCGCATAATTTTTTCTAACATTCAAGGCGCGAACCATCGTCTTTAAGCCGGCTGCAGCGGATGCGCTAATTTTTTTAGACAGTACAACGGTTATTTCATTATCCGAATCCAGAAAAGCGTTTTTAACGAACGGGCTTATATCGGGCCTGGAGGTGAATACTTCTTTTTTACCTGAAACTATGAATAATTCTTTTTTATGAAGGGTTTTTAATTGTGAAAGATCGATAAAACGGTTAGGATCGTCTTTCTGTTCCCACTGGTTATACTTTGGCAAAACGCCTATGCTTCCGGCATTTTTATATTTATCGGCATCCAGAGTGAATACCGCGCCGAATTCGCTCATTCCGGCCTGGTCGATTTCGGCATTAATTCCTTCGGGAACGCTCCAGCTCCAGAGCTTCCAGCCGCCGTAATCCCCGTCGGGCCTGTGATAATGCACTGTGATGCGCTGCTCGGCGTGCTGCGACGCCGCGGCGGTTGAAACGAAAAACGAGACCGTGAAAACGACTATCATCAGGATGGTTATAATTTTTATTTCCATATAAAGCACTCCTTTAGTGTGGTAGGGTGGGCGGGCGGCTTTTAAACGGCGGCTTTATCGCGCGCCGTTTTATTCTCCGATAATTTTAACGATAAGGCGTTTTCTGCGCTGCCCGTCGAATTCGGCGTAATAAATCTGCTGCCAGGGGCCGAAATCGAATTCGCCTTTAGTCACAGGCACGATCACCTCATGGCCGATGAGAAGGTTTTTAAGGTGCGCGTCGCCGTTGGTTTCGCCGGTGCGGTGATGGCGGTAGTTAATATTGAACGGCGCCACTTTTTCGGCCCATTCTTTTATGTCTTCGAGCAGTCCCGATTCGGCGTCGTTAACGAAAACTCCAGCGGTTATGTGCATCGCCGAAACCAGAGCGAACCCTTCTTTGATAAGCGATTTTTTCAGGCAGGTTTCAACTTCGCCCGTTATGTTTATAAATTCGACCTTATTTTTAGTGTTAAACCACATATAGTCGGTATAGGATTTCATAGCGTATTCCCTCCGCCCGTTTTTTTGGTTGTTTAAATTTCGTTTTAATATTATAACATCACCGGCGTATAATCGCAACAAAATATTTATCGAACCGCGCCCGCTTATTAATAGTTTGACAATAAGCTGATATTTTGTTAAAATTATATCGGCAGTAAAACCTTCGCAGGTTTAAAGGCCCGGGTTCCGCCGCGCGCCGGAACGCAAACCAGACGATCGATAAGGTGATTGATTATGATCGGCCCGATCAATTCCGGCTTGGTCCGGAAGTTAGAAAAAAGCTATAACAGCCGCCGCAGGAGCGTCAGCGGAAACGCCGTGCTCATGCTGCTTCCGATCGTGCTTTTTATGCTGGTTTTCGGCTACGCGCTCATCAGGCGCACGTCGTCCGAGCATACCCAGTCGTTTCATGTGCACAGGCAGAACGTCGTCACCTATCTCGCCGAAGGCGCTATAAACATAGCCATGCAATACGTCAGTGAAAATCTCGAAAAAAAGTATAAAAAAGAGCTTATCGAAGACCGCGTTAAAATGGTCAACCTGTACGAAAAAATTCCGGAAATCAAGAAAAACGTTGATTTCCTGTTAAAAGCCATGCCGGGCTCGGAACTGGCGAAACTGACGATGGATTTTTCCGACGCAGTCAAATTCGACAAACTGCAGCGCGATCCCAACGAAAAAATGGGCCTTCTCATATTCACCTGCGGAATGAAATATTACGATGTTTCGACCGTGCTGAAGATAGTTCGCGACATTAAAATAGTTAACGTATCGCCGCCGGCCGAGGAATTTACGCTTTATACCAACACGCCGCAGGCGAACGAAATCGAAATCAACGACGGCCCGTCGCTTCTTTGCACCAACAAAGACGCCGACAGCGGCGCAACCGGCAATATAAGAATCGCCGGGGGCGAAAAGGGCAACATATTCCACATCGGCGAAAGATACGCCTGGGACGATCAGGGCATGAGTCCCATGCCGGAGCGGGCCAGATGGCTCACTTACAGCCGCAACAGTCCGTCGCAGGCGTTCAACGCGCTCGACAACCTTCCCAAACCAAGCATATCGCTGGTGCAGTCTTCGATAGAGGCGGAGCTTAAAGAAGACCACCTCATGACCATTAAAGACAATAGAAAAAGTTTTCATTGCGTAATAAGCATAGAAGTTCCGCTTACCGACGAAAAAGTGCCGCCCTTCGTTTACGGCGGCGTGCCGTATAAAAAAGGCGGCGAGGAGCCGCCGGAAGTAAAACCCGAGCAGGGTTACGGCAAGGGCTGCCTCTTCGGATACGCCACCAAAACCAACGTAGATAAAAAAAAGGTATTCCTTCCCAAAACGCTTTACGGCAAAGGCCTCAAAAAACTTTACGCCAAATATAACCGTAAAGAAGAGGTCTTGAATATTCCCGTCTCGGTAAACCCGCCGCGCACCATAAAGGTATATGTTTATTATTACGGCCCCGAAATAGCCGAAAAAATCGTCGAGCCGTATTCTTCGGCCAACCGCGCTTTCAGCGTGGTCGACAGCGACAGCGAAGGGCGCATCGGCTTCGACGGGTGCGCCGCGCTCAAAGGCGAAGATTATAAAAGAAGGGCCTTTTTCGCCACCGAAGAAATAAATATGCAAAGCATGCAGATGTTCGCCAACGGCGGCAGCCATCTGGTAAACGGAGTTCTTTTCGCCAACAAGATCGAAATAGGCCAGGCCAAGCGGTCGTTTTCTTATAACGGCCGTTTTATGATGGTTGCCGACGGAGAGATGACCATAAACAACGATATATACATAGATAAAAAACTCGCTAAAACTATCCCGTCAAACCTCACTCTGGTCCTGCATCCCAAAAACGCCTCCGAAGTGAGCCAGATAGTCAATCCGATAAAATATAAAGCCAAGGTATCCAGCGTACAGGGCGAAAAAACGCATACGCTGATGCTCGACGCCAATATTTTTTCGTATCACAGCATGGAATTCGTAAAAGGCGAAAATTCAAACGCAAAATCCAGCGCTATGACGACTCTTTTCATATTCGGCAACTTATCGGTCAACAGGCTGCTCAGAAAAGAGTTTTCGCCCAAGCTGCATCTGATCTATAAAAAGCGCCTCGCCGAAAAGGATTACGGCCGTTACGTAGTGAACATGAGCCCCATATATTCGGCATGGTACGAAGACAAGAAAGGCGGCAAGTGATTATGAAAGCGGCTGCTTTACATTTAATATCGCGTATAAAGCGGAAATTTAGCCCGGCGGTTCTTACGCGCAAGGGCAATACGCTCGCATTCGTTTTAATTTTCATGACGATTTTGAGCTTTTTAATGGTCCCCATAATAAATATATTCACCTATTCCTCCATAACCGCCATTAAATCCAAAAACGCTCTTATAGCGCTTAATCTCGCGCTTCAAACCATCGAGGAGCTCAAGGCGAAACCCTTCGACGACGTTGAATCGATGCTTCCCACCGACTGGAAAAGCTTTGAAGGCGAATGGATATCGGGCGGCGGCGAAAAAATAGACTATCCCGAATATTATAGACTGTTCAAAAAAAACGTAGAGGTCGTCAAGGCCGACGGCGGCTCCGAGCAGACGATCAAAAAACTGAAACGCGTCGTGGTGAGCGTCAGATGGGACGAGCTCAACGACGAGCGGCGTTCCATACAGCACGTAATAAAACTGGCCACCTGCCTTACGGCGGAGATGTAATTTATGACGGAAAAAACGCTTAACAAATTTATAAAATTAAACGGCAGGGGATTTACGATAATCGAAATGTTCATTTCGATGATAGCGCTAATAATCCTTATGGCCATAGTTTATTATCTGTTCGGCTATCACGCCGGCCAGGGCCTGGTGGTCGAAGACCAGATCGACCAGCAGCAGGACGCGCGCATGGCTCTGCAGCGCATCAGCCGCGACCTCAGAAGCGCCCACAAATATGAATTCGCCGATTCCAAACTTACGATATGGTCATTCCGCGGGAAGCCTACCGTAAATTTTACGGGCAAGGGCAATAACGCTTCGGTGGAAGCTATAGAATATTACCTGGACGGCGACAAGCTCATATACAACAACATAACCACTTCGCAAAAGAAAGAGCTGGCAAAAAACGTGGCCGGATTTAAAGTTTTTACTCAGGAAGATTACGTGGCAATAAAATTCGAGGCCGAAGTAGAAGTGATGTTCGAAAGGCAAACTTTTTCAAAGGTCAATACCACGCTTTTCACGAAGGTGTTTCCGCGTTTCATTTACCAGGCCAAAAGATATAACGGATTTTTCTCGCTGGTCGACGAATATGCCGACTATTAAAAATTGCCCATTAAATTTCGCAGATATAAATTGCGGACATAAATTACTGAAAGGAAAACTCGCTTGCAAGGTTTATCAGCTCTTAAACCGGGCCATAAATATATAGTTCTAACCGCGCTTTTGCTTCCATGCCTTTTCATAGAGGCTTGCTCCTGCTCGTGCTCTTCAGATAAAAGCGGCGCCAGCGGCGTCAGAGGCTCGGCGCGCGAAAAGCTTTCTTCTCTAAAAGTCAGCGCGGAAAAATTTACCGGGTCTTTTTCGGCTTATCTCAACGAGTTAAGGGTTATAGAGTCGCAGTCCAGGCTGCAGAGCCTGAAGCAGATTTCGCAGGAGCAGAAAAGCGCGAGCCTGGCGTTCAGCCGGGGCGCCGATAAAAGCGCGCTGCTTGAAGATTCCACGGGCAAATTCAAATTCCTGGAACCGCTGGTACGCGAAAACAAGGTCAACGAAATAATAGCCGAGCTTAAACGGATCGCCCGCGAAAACGAAAACGACCGGCCCGTGCTTATCGAAGCCCACAGAAAATTATCGCTATGCTATTACCTTACGGGCGACCATCTAAAATGCAGCGGCCACACGGCTAAATATAATTCGCTTTTAGACGAGCGAATCGAGCAGAACGATAAAATAACCGAAGAACTGCTCGAAAATTATAAAAAAGGCATCGATTATTAACTGCCGCCCTCCGGATAATTTCAATGAAATTCGGCCGGCCGGCGCGCTTTAACAATCGCAAAAGAGGAATCTGTTTGAAACCTTCCGGATTAAAACACTGCATCCAGAAACTTTTACCGGGCATTTCGCTAATAGCGGCCCTTTCTTTAGCGTTGCTTTTCGCAGCCGGCGAAAAAAAGGCGTCCGGTGAAAAAGTTTCCAAAATCGCGATTTTTCAATTCTCTTCAAGGCCCACGCTCGACGACGCGGCGGCGGCGTTTATTAAAACTCTCGCAGCCGCTGGATTCGAAGACGGAAAAAACATATACATAAAAAGATTCAACGCCGAAAACGATAACGCGGCGGGTTCGGCCATAGCTCACGAAATAATCAACTCCCGCTTCGATATGGCGGTCACGCTGAGCACTCCGGCGCTGCAGATAATGGCGAAAGCTAACCGCGACTTTAAAATGCCTCATATTTTCGGCGTCGTCACCGATCCGGCCGGCGCCGGGGTGGAAATAAAAAGAGACGACGCATACGCGCATCCGCAGCATTTAGCAGGAATCGGCACGTTCCAGCCGGTCGAAAAAGCGATAGAGCTGGCGAAACTGATGAATCCGGGTTTAAAAAAGATAGGAACGCCGTGGACCTTAAGCGAGCAATGCGCCGAAGCCTGCGTAAGCAAGGCGCGTAAAAAATGCGCCGAGCTGGGAATAACGCTTGTGGAATCGCCCGTGGAAAATTCGTCATCGGTGCTGGACGCCTCTCGCGCGCTGGTTTTAAAAGGCGTGGAAGCCCTGTGGGTCGGCGGAGACAACATAGTGGAAACGTCCATCGAATCGGTTATTAAGGCCGGAACGGAAGCGGGTATACCGGTTTTCACAAATAATCCCGACCACGCGCCCAAAGGCGCGTACGTATCGCTGGGCGCCAATTATTACCAGGTGGGAGAAAAGCTGGGCGAACTAACGGCCTCGATCCTTTCGGGCCGGCCCATAAAAAGCGTTCCGATCGAAAACGTCGTACCGGAAAACCTGGTCATAAACCTTAAGGACAATAAAAATTTAGGGGCGCAATGGAAGATTCCGGCTGAAGTTTCGCGCCGCGCGGCCAAGATTATAGAGTAAAGCCGGCGGTTAATCACCAGGCCGGGCATTGTTTTCGAATATAATAAATTGCTAATATTACGAGGAGTTAATTATGAGCACCAATCTGGAAATCGAATCGATAGATAAAGGCGGATTTAAAATCCTTAAATTAAAAGGGCGCATCGACGCCAACTGGTCGCTCAGGCTCAGCGAGGCGATAACCGAAATTATCAGGGGCGGCTTTTACGACATAGTAATCGACGCGGCGGAAGTGGATTATATAAGCTCCGCAGGGGTGCGCGTGCTTTTAATGTCGTATAAAGAGCTCGCCCGGCTCGGCGGGTCCTTCGGCCTTTACAGGCCCGGCGAAAACGTAGTATCCATAATTAACATGATGGGCCTTACCTCGCTGTTCGACTGCTCGAAGTTCGAACGCGCCATGAGCGCGCCTTCGGGACAGGCGCCCGCCGCCGCGACTTTTTACGGCACGCTCAACGGGATGGACGTTAACGTTCTATACGACAACGCCAGCCGCATTAAAGTTAAAATAAGCGGTAATATAGATAAAATAAGCGATTTTTCATATTCGAAAGACGACGCCGCAATACTTTCCGCCGGTCCGGGCATGGCGGCTTTCGGCCTCGGCGCGCTCGGAGCTGATATAGCTTCGGCGCTCGAACGGGCGGGCGAATTTATTTCGGTATGCGGCTTCGCCGCCGGAATGCCTTCCGACGGCTCTAAAAAACCCGATTATATGATAGCCGGCAGCGGGTTCGTGCCCGAAATAACTTATTTTTACTCGGCCTTCTGCGAATGCGTATATTCGGCCGCTTTCACTTTTAAAAGCGAAAAGGCGGGCGCGCCGGTTAAATTAAGCGATATCGTTAAAGCCGCCCACGGCATCTCTAAATCCGACGATATCCTCATAACGCTAATAGGCGAAACCTCCGGGCTCGTGGGCGCGTCCCTGGCCGTCCCTCCCGTCTCGCGGCCGGCGGAGGGCGTTTATGAATTTCCGCAATTGAGGGATAATTTCAATATAACCGCCGAACCGGCCTATAACGGCCACATAGCGCTTTGCGCCGGCATTTCGTCCGCCGCGGGCGCGCCTGCCGGCGCGGCTAAATTTTTAAGGCCGCTCGCCGCCGGATCTA
>JAKPTH010000627.1 GCA_029571125.1 bacterium | reverse complement strand
TCCCATACTGCTCGCCGCCTCCGGCGGCGATATGGAAACCGTCAGAATACTCATGACCAAATCCGTCGAACTCAACGTGAGAGACGCCGACGGCAATACGCCGCTGATCATAGCCGCGATAAACGACAATTACGAGCTGGCCAGGCTTTTGATAGAGGCGGGCGCTGACATTAACGCGGTTGAAAATTATTTGAGCACCGCGCTGATGTGGGCGGCATATAAAAACGGCGTCGAAATCGTCAAGCTGCTTTTGATGCACAACGCCAACACCAACCTTAAAAATATCAAAGGCCGCACCGCGTTGATGCGCGCGGCTTATAAAGGCTACGACGAAATAATAAAATTGCTTATCAATCGCGAGTCCAACTTGAACCTCAAGGACAGAAACGGCGTCACGGCGCTTATAGCGGCTTCCGATAGAGGCCACGTGGAAACGGTCCGGCTCCTTCTTAACGGCGGGGCGCTCGTAAGCATCGAGGACAATCTCGGCAATACCGCCCTTACCCACGCGATCGAAAAAGGCCATGCGCCGATCGTTAAGATGCTTCTTGAAAAAATTCAGAATACCATTATAACAAGGGCCGAACGTTCGGCGATGCTTAAAAATGCCATTTCCAGCGGCAACGTAGAGGTGCTCGCGATGGTCATTTCAGGCGAAACGGACGTCAACGAAATCATTACCGAAACCGAAACGCCGCTCATTCTGGCCTGCGCCTCAGGCAACACCGCGGCCGCCGAATTTCTCATAAATCGCGGCGCGAAGATAGACCTGCATTCGCCTAACGGCATGAGCCCGCTGCTGGCAGCGGCGTATCACGGGCGCATCGATACCGTTAAATTATTGATAGCTTCGGGCGCGGATATCAACATCCTGGACAATTACGGTTATAACGCTCTGATGTGGGCCGCTAACGGCGGACATTCCGACTGCGTGGAACTGCTTATAGAAGCCGGCGCCGACATAAATATGATAGACTCGAAGGGGCGCTCGCTGCTTTCGAGGGCCATAGGACGTAAAAATTACGCTCTGGCGGCTCTTCTTATCGAAAAAGGCGCCGACGTCAATATCAGGGACAAAAGCGGGTCGTGCGCACTGCTCGACTCCATAAGCGCGGGCAATTCGAGCCTCACCGAACTTATAATCGACAGCGGGGCCGACCTGAAGGCTGAAGACAAAGACGGCAACACCCCGCTTTCTCTTGCGATAGAGCAGGGGTTTTCCAGCGTCGCGGAGCGTATTTTAAATAAAATGCCCGACTTGAACCTTGCTCTGGGCGAAAATGACGGAATCCTCATGAGCGCCATTGTGGAAGGCCGCGCCGAAATAGTCCGGCTGCTTCTCGAAAAAGGCGCGAACGTCAATATAATATTCTATGAAAACGATACCGCGCTGACTCTGGCGGCGGCTTACGGAAATATCGACATAGTCAAGCTGCTCATCGATTACGGCGCCGACGTGAACGCCACGGGCGCCAACGGACTCACTTCACTCATGAACGCGGTCCTTAAAGGACGCAAAGACGCTCTGGCGCTTTTGATAAATCACGGCGCCAATCTAAACGCCAGGGACGCTAACGGCTGGTCTGCGCTCATGCATGCGGTGAATTGCCGCTTTATAGACCTGGTGAACGTTTTGCTTGTAAACGGCGCGGACGCCAATACGCTGACCGGCGCGGGCTCGACTCCTCTTTCGCTCGCCAGGGAGCTCGGAGAAACCGATATAGCGGCTTTATTAAGTGAATATATTATATCCAATTAAACGATAAAAATAAGCGTTAAATTTTATTTGAAAAAACTTTACAAAGGGATATTTTTTTAGTATAATTATTTTGTTAAATAAAAAACGCAACAAAAAATAAAAGGGGGATTTTAATGAAGAAGTTAGGTTTTATCGTTGCTCTGATGGCGGTTGTTATGATAGCGTCAACGGTATTCGCGGCAGAAAAAGCGCAGTGGACAATGATGGTGTTTATCAATGCAGATAACAACCTCGACCGTTTCGGCGTTATCGACGTTCAGGAAATGGAAAAAGCCGGCCTGAGCAAAGACGTAAACATAGTCGTCCAGTTAGATCGTTTTAACAAAGAAACAAGAAGATACGACGTTACCGGCCGCGCGGCTGACGCAAAAGCCGACGACTGGGGTCTCACATCGAATATGGTCCAGAAAATGGGCGAAGTCGATATGGGCGATTACAAAGAAATGGTTAACTTCGTAAAATGGTCTGCTGAAACCTATCCCGCTGAAAAATATTTACTCGTAATATGGAACCACGGCGCAGGCTGGAAAAAAAGAAATAACGAAATCTTCAAAGGCATATCCTACGACGATCAGTCTAAAAACCATATAACTACCGCTCAGCTCGGCACCGCTATGCAGTCTATCGCAGGCGTGCTCGGCAAACAGCTCGACATCCTCGCTATGGATGCATGCTTAATGCAGATGGTAGAAGTGCTTTACGAAGTCCGTGAAAACGTTACCTACATGGTAGCTTCCGAAGAAACCGAACCCGGCGACGGCTGGCCTTATCATTTAGTATGCCCTCCGCTCACCAAAAACCCCGCTATGAGCGCTCTCGAATTCGCTAAACTTATTCCCCAGGCTTACGCTCAGAGCTATCCTTCCAAATCCACCACTCAGTCGGCAGTCGAACTCGCTAAAATGGACGTTCTCGCCGAAGCTATAAACAAATTCGCGGTCGCTTTAACTGACGCTATCAACGTTCCCGCTGAAGCTAAAATAGCTAAAGACGCCCTCAACGTAGTTCAGAAATACGCTTATCCCGAAAACGTAGACCTCGGCCACATCGTAAAACTTATCTGCGATAAAACCGCTGACGCTAAAGTTAAAGAAGCCGGCGACGAACTGCTAATGGCTTATGAAAAAGCTATCGTTCAGAACAATATCACCGGTTACTCAACCAAAAATTCAACCGGCATCGCGATATTCTTCCCGAAAAGCGGCTGGAATTCAACTTACTCGACGATCAAATTCAGCGAATACAAATGGGATGAAATGGTACAGGCTCTCATGAAAGCCGCAGTTCCCGCTCCCGCAGTAAACGAAGCGCCCGCAGCCCCCGCTGCAAGCACGCCTTCCAACAACTCCTACAACAGCGGCAACTACTATCCCTCATATCCCAATATGCCCGGCATGCCCGGCGTTCACCCCCACTGGCCTCCCCTCGATCCTATGATATACTAATCAGGGGATAAAACTTAAAAGTTAAATCCTGAATAAATGAAAAAGACGCTTTAACGGGCGTCTTTTTCATTTTACGAATATATAAGTGAAGAAAATATAAATAAAATTATTGACTTAAAAAATAAATTATGATATATTAATCAGGTATATGATTTACGCCGAAGTGGTGAAATTGGCAGACGCGGTGGACTCAAAATCCACTGGGGGCAACTCCGTCCCGGTTCAAGTCCGGGCTTCGGCATTTTATTCAACAACCTTCCGGCCGTCAGTTTTTAGCATTCGCGGTTGCGGTATTTGTTAACCGCCTCAACCTGCTAAAAGTCTGGCGTTTTTTATTAATGGGAAGGCCTGTATAAATATAAATATTTAGTGTTTTTTGATAATAAGCGGCGAAATGCGGTTCGTTAAAATAAAATATTGGGGGAAAGTATGAAGAAACGCATTGTTTGGTCTGCGCTATTAAAATATAAAAAAGCATTCCCGTGTTTCAATAAAAATTATGCACGCGCCCTGGCGTTTTTTTTAACGTCGCTTTTGCTGGCGCTTTTTATTGCACACGCACCGCAGGCGTTTGCGGCGGGCGAAAAAAAAACCGACGATAAAAAAAAGGGAGTCAAAAAAGAAAATAGCGCAAAAACCGTAACTCAGAAAGTTAAAAGCTCGAAAAATAAAAGCACGGGCAAACAGAGCACAAATCTTAAACAAAGCGATAACAAAAAAAATAAAAACGAAGAAAAAGATAAAACGCTAAATAAAATAAAAAAAGGTTCGCCGCAAAAAAATCTAAAACTCGACCTTCCGGATGGTAAGACTGACGAAATAATTATCAACTCAAAAAAATATAAGCTCGGCGGCTTATCTTTAGAAAAAAAAGGCGCCGCGCCTAAAAAATCAAAGATCGGCGAAATTAAAAAGTTAGCCGGCGAAGTCAAAAAAGAATTCGAAGAACTCAAAAAGGCCAATCCGCGCAAAAAAAACAGATATTCGCTCAATCTTCCGGAAAGTTACCATCAGGTAGATATGAAACTCGCCAACGAAATAATGAGGCGCGTCAATCTCAGCTCGCTGTCCATGTTTAAAACGCTTTATCTTCCGCATCTTAAAAAGGCGCGCAGCGTTAAAAACAAATCAGTAAAAGGCGCGCATGCCGATTCGGCGCTTGACGACCGCACTAAAATGGCTCTTCTTATAGTGGGCAATTTTATTAATGAAGCCATCGAAAAACACGACAGCGGCAATTTGTCTAAAACCCATAAAAATTTCGGCAAATGGATTACCGACGGAGCCAACCTCCTGGCTTACGGCACCATATATCCCGCCGAAAGCGAAGCCGAAGCTTCATCTAAAAAGCATAAAAGAAAAAAGGGGATTATAAGTTTTTCGACGGCGAAAAAACTTCTCAGGGCGCTGATAGAAGTCGAATCTTCGGCGGTGCAGATGAGGCAGGGCAGGGTGAATATTTCTCTTAATATGCGCACTTATCCTCGCGACGGGTCTTATGTAATCGGTTTTATGCAGGAATCCGTCGACGACTTCGCAAAAGGCGTTAATTTATTCGATCCGGAAATAAATATAAAGTACACGTGCAAAAAGCTGCATAAGTATTTATTGAAATATAACGGAAATTACGATAAAACCCTTCGTCATTACAACGCCGGTCAGGGCAATATGGATTGCGAACAGGCCCATCGTTATTCGGCGAAAGTGCACAGGTTTATGGAAAGATTCTAATCCGTCGAATTTTGGGTTTAAACATTTTTGATGTAGTAAAGTTAAAATAAGAGCGTATTATGAGAGAAAAAGGAAAGTTAAAAATTTTCAGGCCGCTTTGCGCGTTTCTATTTGCGGCCTTCGCTTTTTCGGCGTCTTGTTTCGCGGTTGCCGGTTCGGCGCTGGCCGATTCGCCCGCCAGGCCGTCCATACGCGAAGTGCTTTCAGCGGAAACGGGCGCAGATGCCGGAGACATAGCCTTTACCACTCAAAAGCTTATTGACGACGGCAGGATAACCATCGAAGAAGTCGAAGAAAAAATAGTAATCAGATGGCGCGGGCCTAAAAAAGGCGACCTGTTCGGCGAGAGCATAAAGGCGCGTTCAAAAGCTGCGGCGGGCTTTCATATATACAAATCGCGCAACAAATACATGAACTTCGTTTTGCTGGCGAAAATCGACGCCGACGGTTCGGGCTATTATAAGTATGAAGATTTCGACCTTAAAAACGACGTCGTTTATTATTATAAAATAACGCT
>JAKPTH010000552.1 GCA_029571125.1 bacterium | reverse complement strand
TACAACTCTTACATTAAAGACCGTGAAACGCTTAACAAAGTTTATATGGATAACATGGACAAGCTCTATAAAAACTTTCAAAAAGTATATGCCGATGTCTGCGAAAAAGCGGCGGCTTCGGTAAAAGATAATAAATAAAAGGTTTCGCAGATTAAACAAAAAATAAAGATCCAAATAAAAATAAAAATTAACAGGAGGAGTTTAAAATGACAACACCTAACGCAATGAACTACTGGGCGGAATTAACGAAGGATTTCAGCGAACTTACCACGAAAAATCTCGAAATGATGAACAAATTCTGGAAAACTTCAGGCGAACAGAACGAAGAGATTATAGCGAAGAACATGGAAAACTATTTCAACTACCTTAACACCAACATCGACTATCTCAACACGATCTGGAAGAACAACCAGAATTCCGGCAAAGAATTCCGTGAAACGTTCCGCGGCCAGATGGAAGATATCAACTCGCAGATAATGAAAGTTTACCGCGAAACCACCAGGCCCACGGCCCAGAGCAAATAATATGATTGTGCGGCGCAAAACGATCGGGTGAAACGATCGACGCCGGCGACCCGAAAGCGGGAATTAAAAAATAAAGATAAATTAATAAAAAAATCAAGGAGAGTAAAAATGAACAATATGATCAATTATTACAACGATTTTATGAAAGAAATGAACGAGCTTAACACCAAAAACCTCGAAATGATGAATAAATTCTGGAAAGCCGCCATCGAGCAGAACGACGAAAATATCGAAAAAAACATCACGTCGTATTTCGGCTACCTTAACACCAATATCAACTATCTTAACACCATTTGGAATTCCAGCGTTAAGAACAACCAGGAATTAAG
Source organism: bacterium (assembly GCA_029571125.1). Taxonomy (GTDB): domain Bacteria; phylum Muiribacteriota; class UBA9980; order UBA9980; family UBA9980; genus UBA9980. Next base: position 9,310 of record JAKPTH010000552.1, on the reverse strand, counting down.
AAAAACCTATACCGAAAACATGAATACTCTTCATCAGAATTTCACGAAAATATACAAGGAAACCGCCGAAAAAATAACTTCGAAAATGGAAGCTAAAGCCTAACATTGAGTTTTGCTGCACATGGGCGCCGCAAGGCGGCGAAGGACATTAAATGAACCAACGTTCATTCTAAGATAAATTATTGAAAACGCGATGCCCGAAAACGTCTGAAGATGTTTTTGGGCATCGCACAAAACAGTTCGGAGCACATATTTTTAAAATATAGAAAGGGGATTTTTCAATGGATCGTTTAAAAGGAAAAGTGAGTTTGATAACCGGAGCGTCGGGCGGCATAGGGGCCTGCACGGCGATAACTTTCGCCAGGGAAGGTTCTATAGTTTACGCGCTCGATTTAAGAAAAAGAGATTTAAATGAATTGTGCAAAAAATGCCAATCTTACCAGAAAAACTGCGCGGGATTAGAGGGACAGAAATTTATCGGCGAAATCCGTTATAAAACGGTAGACGTTTCAAAGCTCAACGACGTTGAAAAGACCGTGGAAGAAATTTATAGCGAAACGAAAAGAATCGACGTTTTAGTTAATAACGCTGGAATTACTCGTGACGCTCAGCTTTTAAAAATGAGCGAAGAGATGTTCGACGCGGTCATAGCGGTCAACCTTAAAGGCGCTTTCAATATGGGCAAGGCCGCGGCCAAATACATGGTCGAAAACCAAAAAGGCTCTATCATCAATACTTCCTCGATAGTCGGAGTTTTCGGCAATTTCGGCCAGAGCAACTATGCGGCTTCAAAAGCCGGCCTTATAGCCATGAGTAAAACCTGGGCCAGGGAACTCGGCAGAAAAGGAATCAGAGTTAACGCGGTAGCGCCCGGTTTCACGAGAACCGAAATGATCGAAACCGTTCCCGAGAAAGTCATAAATATGCTGCTTGAAAAAACTCCGCTTACCAGGCTTGGAAATCCTGAAGATATAGCTAATTTATATTTATTCCTCGCCTCCGACGAAAGCTCGTTCATAACCGCGCAGGTAATCGGAATCGACGGCGGTCTTGTAATATAATATTGGCGGGCTATTAAAAAGAAGGAGTAAATTATGTTGAAAGATATCGATATGGCTATAAATAATTTTATCGAAAACCAGGCCGGCGAATATAACGATATGCCGCGCGGCGTTACGGAACGCGAAATGGTTTATCGCGCCGGCAATATGAAGATATTTAAATTCAAACGCGAAGGCGGCGACGCCGCGAATCTTCCTCCGATGCTTTTCGTGCCCTCGCTTATCAACCGCTGGTATATACTCGATCTTACTGAAGAAACGAGCTTCGTGAATTATTTCAACAAGTTTTTCACATGCTATATGATCGACTGGGGCTATCCTGGTTCCGAAAGCGCTCATCTTCCGTTCAGCAATTTTTATCACAAGTATTTAAACCGCGCGGTCAATTTTATCTGCCGCGATACAGGCGCCGAAAAAGTCAATATGCTCGGTTACTGCATCGGCGGGACGCTGTCTTATATTTATTCGTGCCTCGAGCCGGAGCGCGTCAATAAAGTTATACTGCTCGCATCGCCGATTAATTTTGAAAACGCCGGCATATCCAGTTTATATGCCAAAACCTTTCCTACGGAAGAATTCGTAAACTCCATGGATTATATGCCGGGCCCGACGATCTCTAATTTTTTCAACAATATACAGCCGCTGGGGCTTTTGAAAAAAACGCAGATGTTCCATCAGAAATATAAAGACCCGAAATTTAAAAAAATGTATGTCGCCATGGAACGCTGGATTTCGGACGACGGAGTTCATTTTCCCGCGCGCGCATATTATGAGTTCTTAAGCCAGCTCTACAAGGAAAACCGTCTTTTTAAGAACCAGCTCACCACCACCGACGAAACCGCCGTAGATCCGTCAAGGCGTCAGGCGGATTGCCTCATTTTGAACGCGACGCTCGATCATATCGTGCCGCTGCATTGCACGAACCTTCCGCCGGCCGACGGCGCGAAGCGCGAAGTGCTTACGTTCAATACGGGCCACGTGGGAATAACGGTCGGAAAATATGGCGTGGACGCTAAAACGAAGGCAGTGGAATTCCTTAAAAAATAATCGTCGCGGCCTTGATAAAAAGGCCGCACTTAAAGTATAATATTTATTATAAATCATAAAAGGAGATTTCTTATGTATAATTTTTTTGGCGATAACGACTTTATGAAAAAAATGTACGAACAGTGGGAAAAAATGATGGGCGACCATTTTGAAAAGCTCGTCCACGACGAAAATTTCGTCAGCGAAATGGCGAAAGCCATGGCGGCGACCATGAGCGGAAAGTTCATGAGCACCAAAATGATGGATGAGACATTCATGGCCATGAACCTTCCCACGCGCGGCGAAATGGTAAAGGCTCTCCAGAAGCTTGTGGACGTTGAAGAACGGCTCATCGATCTCGGCGAAAAGTTCGAAGATTTCGCCAAAGAGACGACGGACGCTCTGACGGCTATCGAGCAAAAACTCGGAGTGCCCGCCGAACAGCTTCCGAAGTCGAAAGCCAAGTCCAAAAAAGCTTAAGAATGTTTACGGTTCAAAAACTTCTGAAACCCGGGTTTCGGAAGTTTTTGAAAAAATAAAAAAAGATAGTTTTGATAAAAATAAAAATATGGTAAAATATAAGCTATAATTTTACCATGGAGGTTATTGAAATGGCGGACGGCTCGAAAAAAGTAAAAGAAACGAAACTTGACCCCGAATATGTGGAAATGGTATCCAAGTCGATATATAAATCTTATACCGATAAGGACAAACGGAAACTCGGGATGGAACCCACTGCGAAGACGCCCGTTTACACGCAGGCGATGTGGACGATGTATCGTTTCGACTCTCCGAAAAAGACTAAACGGCCTCCGCTTTTGGTCATACCTTCGCTTATAAACCGTAATTATATAATGGATTTGCTTCCGGGCCATTCCATAATGGAAAGTCTTGTAAATGCAGGTAACGACGTATTTATCGTCGACTGGGGAACTCCCGACCCTTCCTACGGGCATATCGGGCTTGCATATTACGTTTCAAAATTTTTAAAGCGCGCCGTCAGGCAGGTTAAAAAGATAACCGGCGCCGATAAGATAAATTTAATGGGCCAGTGTCTCGGCGGAACTTTCTGCGCCATGTACGCAGCGCATCCGGAACTCAAAAAGGACCTCAATAAGCTTCTGCTGCTGACGACTCCGCTTAACTTCGAAAATTCTGGGCTTCTTGCCAAGTGGACCAACAGCGAAGGTTTCGATATAGACAAACTTACCTCGGCGGTGGGCGCTGTAGTGCCGCCCGAGTTCTTCCACAGCTCATTTCCGCTTTTGATGGTGCGCGGAACGCTGGCGAAATATAAAAACCTGCTGGAGCGTTTTGAAATTCCGGATTTTAAAAAAGTATGGCAGGCGCTGGATATCTGGTCGAGCGACAACGTGCCTTTTACGCTGCAGGGGTTCCGCGATCTGATAAAAGTTTTTTATCTGCGCAACGCCTTTTATACGGAGGGCATATTGATAGAAGATAAAGTGGTAAGGGTTTTCGATATTACCACGCCGACGCTTTCCGTAGCGGCGAAGGACGATCATGTTTTTACCGAAACTGCCGCCAGGGCGATTTTAGAATCCAGGGCTGCGAAGGAAAACAAGGTGGAGCACCACGTAATGGGCGCTGGCCACGTAACTCTGGTGGCGGCTCATCCCGTCAGGACCGAAACTTATAAAATTTTCAACGATTATCTGGCGGCCGAGTAAGAAAGCGCATAAAAATAAATAAAAAAACGCTAAATATAAAAACGGATTTTTGATATTCGATGTTTGGAGGTATAAAGTGAGGCAGGCTTATAATTTCGACTTTAAAATAGACTACGATTTTTTGAAAAACGAATTTCCGCACGAAGTGTACGAATGGGTCGGCTATTGGGCCGAAAAGCAAGCGGAAAGAATGGTCGTGGTGGATTGCGATAAAAAAGAATATAATTATAGGCAGCTGCTTCAACTCGCGCGCGTTCAGGCGGTAAATCTTTTCGAGCTGGGCGTCAGGCCGGGCGATCGGATCGCCACGCTCGAAATGAATTCGCTGAATCATTTCGCCACTATAATAGCGGCCTCGCTATTGCGTGCGGTTCTGGTGCCGCTCAACTGGCGCCTGAAAAACCCCGAACTTCTTTATATGATAAACGATTCGAAGCCTCAAGTGTTGCTTTACGGAAAAAAATATAAAGAGAACGCCGATTTTTTAAAACAGGCGGTCAAAGTTTTCGACATAGACGAGCTTTCGTCCATGGATACGGCCGGATCCGGCGTTAAAACCGAAATATTCAACGCCAGAGTTGAAGAGCTCGAAAAACAGTTTTTCGATTACGGCCGCTACAATAAATTGAATCCGGTTATAATACTTTACACATCCGGAACTACCGGTTTTCCAAAAGGCGCCATGATATCGGATCTTCAGCTCAAGCAGAACGCCATTAACACTATATGCGACTGGGGGCTTGCCGAGGGCGAACGCTATATATTATCGGCGCCGCTTTTTCATACCGGCGGCTGGAACGTTCTCGCGCTTCCGTTGCTGATGGCCGGCGGCGAGATAATAATACACGAAAAATTCGACGCGGAAGCCATATTGAACGATATCGAGCGTCATAAAGTTACTCTTTATTTCGGCGTTCCGACCATGTTTATAAGCATGATGGAGTCCATGGCTTTTTCGAGCGTAAATCTGAGTTCGATAAAATTTTTTATCAGCGGCGGAGCGCCATGTCCGCCTTATATTATAGAAACTTTCAGTAAAAAGGGAGTCATTTTCCGTCAGGGATTCGGCCTCACCGAAGTCGGCCCGAACTGCTTCACCCTTCCCTGCGAGGATTCGGTACGCAAAATCGGTTCGGTCGGTTTTCCTATGAAGGCGAGCCGCGCCAGGCTCATAGCCGACGACGGGTCTGAGGTGAGCTCCGATGGCGCAGTTGGAGAACTCGTGCTTGGCGGCGACCATGTATGCATGGGATATTACGGCCGCGAAGACGAATTTAAAAAGACTTACTATGACGGATTTTTCAGGACCGGCGACTACGCCATGCGCGACGCGGACGGCTACTATTATATCGTCGGCCGCAAGAAGGAAATGTTCATTTCCGGCGGCGAGAACGTATATCCAAAGGAGATCGAAGACCGCCTTACGATGCTTCCTGAAGTTCTGGAATGCGCCGTGGTAGGCGTTGCGGACGAAAAATGGGGAGAGGTGGGTCTTGCAGCGATAACGCTGCGCGGCGAACATTTTTCCAACTTAAAGGAAGTCAGGGAATCGGTTGAAAATCAGATACGCGACCATTTGAAAAAGTATCTGGCTTCGTATAAAATACCTAAAAAGATTAAATTTTACACCGCTCTTCCTAAAAACGCGGTGGGCAAGATAGATAAGATCGCCATAAAAAACGAATATATCGCAGGCCTGCAGGCCGATAAATAAACAGCAGTTTTCCGGCAGGCATCACTAAAAAATTAAAACGGCGCGCTAACGCCAGGCCGCATTCGAGGCAGGGCTTTATTTTGACGTTTTCAAAAAAGTCTATTCCGGGCGCCGGCGTGAAAAATAATAAATATATCCATTATAAAAGAATAGCGAAACAGTTAGAAACTAAAACAAAATAAGGAAGGGGAAATTAAAAATGAATTTTAAAAACGAAAAAAACGACGTAGTGATCGTAGCCGCGAGAAGAAGCGCCAACGCAAAGTTTATGGGCGCCTTTTCCGATATGAAAGCTCCCGAACTTTTAGGCCGGGTAATCAAAGCCGCGCTTGAAGACGCAAAAGTCAGTCCCGCTGAAGTCGAAGAAACAATAGCGGGCTGTGTAGTTCCGGCCGGCCTCGGTCAGAATCCCGCGCGTCAGGCGATATTAAAAGCCGGAGCGCCCGAAGAAAACGGCGCGGCCGTAACGGTAAATAAAGTCTGCGGATCGGGCCTCTACTCGGTTATCGCGGCGGCGCGCGCGGTTAAATGCGGCGACGTTAAAATAGCCGTGGCCGGCGGCATGGAAATCATGTCACAGAACCCTCATTACATATACACAAGAAAAGAAAATAAAATGGGCCCCGTTACGGTGCTCGACGCAATGCTGACGGACGGTCTGCTGGATTTCCGTTCGGGCGAAGCCATGGGCAATTTCGCCGAAAATATGGGGAAGAAATTCAATGTAAGCCGCGAAGATCAGGACAAATTCGCGGTAGCTTCGTATGAAAAAGCTTTAAAAGCCATGGCGGCGGGAAAATTCAAACGCGAGATCGTCCCGATAGAAATAGCCACCCGCAAGGGAACCGTAGTGGTGGACAAAGACGAAATACCTGCTGAAACCCCTTACGATGTAGCGGCGAAAGCCCGTCCGGCTTTCAAAAAAGACGGAACGGTAACCGCGATCAACGCTTCTAAACTCGCCGACGGCGCGGCGTGCGTGGTTTTAATGTCCAGAGAGGAAGCCGAAAAACGCGGGTTAAAGCCTCTGGCCGCTATCAGGGCATATTCATTCGACGACGTATTAATCGACGAACTGCTCGTATCACCTATTAAATCGATACCTTCCGTTTTGAAAAAAGCGGGCTTGGATATAAAAGACGTGGATTTATTCGAAATCAACGAGGCGTTCTCCGTCGCTTCGGCAGCCATTAATAAAACGCTCGGCCTCGCGGATGAAAAAGTTAACGTTTACGGCGGCTCCGTGGCTTTAGGTCACCCCGTGGGCGCGAGCGGCTCGAGGATCCTCGCCACGCTTATCAGCGCGCTGATTCAGGAAAATAAAAACGTAGGCGTGGCGTCGCTTTGCATCGGCGGCGGCGAAGGCGTATCGGTAGTTGTCACTAAAGAATAATATAAGCTATATAAAAATATAAAAATGCCGGTTTAAATTAAATCAAAGAGGAAGAGCGCCGCTCTTCCTCTTCGGTTATATTCTATATTCATAATTTATCTTATCTTGACTTCTATGTATTCTATGGCTTATAGTTTTTGTTTGAAGCGTTACTTGAATTGATAATCCGGGTTTTGTAAGTAATCGCTTACTTACCCTTGCCGATGAGAGTTTTTACCGCCTTTAATTTCTTATGAATGCGAGCGGGTTCAAAGGCCTTCCGTATTTTCTGACTTCGAAGTGCAGGTGATAGCCGGTAGAAGTTCCCGTATCGCCAACGTTTCCTATCGTGGTGGACGAATTGACTGTCTGCCCTTTTTTGACTTTTATGCTGGACATGTGAGCGTAACGCGTGGTGTAGCCCTTCGGGTGCCTTATTTCTACCATTTTGCCGTAACCGCCGAGCCAGCCCGCGAATAATACGGTTCCGCCCATGGCCGGTTTGATGGCTCTTCCTTTACCCGCTCCTATATCGACGCCCGTGTGCATGCTCGAGTTGCCGTATACCGGATGGATGCGCATTCCGAATTTAGATGTCACCACCCCTCTGACGGGCCACTTAAAAACCCGGCGTTTATTTTTTGCGCTTTTTATAATATCGGATAACGGATCGGCTTCTTTCGATGAAGCGGGATTTAATTTTGAACCGGTTTTTTTAGCGTCCTTTACCGAAGGCGCCGGAGCAGCCGCGCCGTTAATTTTTGAGGAAGCGTTTTTTGCGCTTCTGGAAGATTTGAGTATGCTGTCTATATTTGCGGTTTCTTCTTCAGGATTTAAATTTGCCGCTTTAGCCGGCTGGGCTGAGGTTTTATCGTTTCTGGCCGGAGCGGCGGCGTTATCGCCCGATAAGGTTTTGGCCTGCTGAGCGCCGGAAGTTTGAACTATCATTATTTTCTGGCCGATGTAAAGCCTGTAGCTATCTGAAAAACCGTTCAGTTTTTTTATCGTATCGAGAGGAACCGAATACAGCTTAGCGAGATCGGAAAGCTTTTCGCCGCGCGAAAGCGTATGGAATATTATTTTTTTGCCGTATGGAATGTCTATGACTTCGTTCGCGCCGTTAATTTGCGTTTTAGCGCCGGCGGCAGAATCAGTGGAACGCTCGGCCGAAATTTTAAGCGGCTTGAGCTCGATTTTTTCTTCGCCGAAAGGCGAGCTTACTTCCACCTGCGGGCGATATTCTTCGATCTGCGAGGAGCGCTGAACCGAAACGACCATTTTTTCCGGCACCGGCTGATCGTTAGATGAAAGCGTCGTAACGACGTTCGACAGCGTTTTTAAAAGATGGTTGCCGCCTTTGGAGGCGGTTTTGCCGTCGCCGTTCTGCATATTTAAAAAAGAATTCTGAAATTTATGGGTTAAGGCGAGCCCGTTTTCTTCTTTTGAATATTTAATAAAAAGAATGACTATCGATTGAAAGAAAATCGATATAAACAATACTATTAAAAGATAAGCGAAAAGCTTCTTGAGTATGTTCAAATTCTACCTCCGATACTGCGAATATTCTACGATTGTGTTACGAACAAAAGTGCGACTGTGGTTTAAAAATACTAAATGCGATACTGCGAAAAAATCTATGGCTGATGATGAAAAACATTTAAAAATGGCTATTTAATTGTATCTTTTAACTGATCGTATATCCTTCCTTTCAGAAAATGAGCGTAAATTTCATTTTAATTATCGGCAAAAGTTTATAAAAATTAATTTTTTCACAATAAATATAGCTTTTAAAAGTAAAAATATGCAAGGCCCAAATAAAAAAAACGGGAGGAATTCCCGTTTTTTAATTTAAGCCTTTTATATTGAATTAAATAGTATGTGAATTTATTATTTATGCCGCCCGATATTATTCCTGAGCTTTTTTTAGAGCGTTTACGCCGCCGACTATATCGAGTATTTCGGCCGTTATCGATTCCTGGCGCGCTCTATTTAATATGAGCGTGAGCTCGCCTATGAGTTCGCTCGCCTTATCGGTGGCGGAGCTCATCGTTATCATTCTGGTGCCCTGCTCGGAGCATGACGATTCGACTATGGCGTTAAAAATAAGCATTTTTACATAGCGCGGCAAAAGGTAGTTTAGAATATCGCCCGAGTTCGGCTCGAATTTGAAATCGTTGGCGACCGTCTGAACGGTGGACTGCGCGGTAAATTCCCTGCGTTTCAAATCGAGAGGCAGTATTTTATCTACGGTTATTTTATAGGTTATGGTTGAAACATAGTGCGTGTACAACACCTGGATATCTTTGGATATGGCGGAGTCGTAAACGTGAAGAACTTCGTTGACTACGGATTCTATATCGTCGAATTTAGGGTCCGGTTTGTTCAGCGGCATATTGAATATTACTTTATAGCCGCGTTTTTTAAGATAATCATAGCCTTTGGTGCC
>JAKPTH010000549.1 GCA_029571125.1 bacterium | reverse complement strand
TAATTGAAAAAGTAAAAAATCTGAAGATCGGATAGATTCATGAACTTATTCGAGAGTATGGCGGTCCTTACGGCCGAATCCTTTACCGCGTTCCATTCGGATTCTTCGCGCTGCGCGACGCCTTCGATGAACCACATCGGAGTGACGCCCCAGCCGATGAGTCGGCCGGTGCCTAACTTTACCAGCTTGTCGAGCTTGGCTCCCATAAGGTAATGCGTCAGCTCGTGACGGATTATGGATTCTATCCATGTTTTGTTTGAAAGCTCCACCGGTTCCGGCAGCGCGATGCTGACCCAGATTTTATTCTGAAGAACGTTGGTGAATCCGAACGGCGCGTCGCCGGCGTCGTACAGGATGAGCGGAATTTCTGACGGTATGCTTTTAAGGTTTAAGGTTTTAGAGATTTCGACGGCGGCGCTTTCGGCTATAGCGGCCGACGCGCGGGCGAAATCGTCATTGCTGTTGTGGTAATATATATTGAAATGTGGCGATTTGAGGATCTGCCATGAAGCGAAATCGAGATTTAAAGCGAAAGCGTTTGGCCCCGGCATTAAAACGGCCGCCAGAATTGAAAGATAAAAAATCGAATAAACGCAGATGATTATTAATTTATTAGTCGCCCTGTTTTTCTTATTTACGTACGCCATAAACCTTTTTTCACAATATTTAATAAAAAATGCTCACTTATTTTATCAAATTTAAGGCGTAAAGTCAATAAATTTAAAGCCCGGTATTATCGGCCGCGTCTTTTAAAACAGAGGGCGTGAAATGCAGCCGGGTAAGCTTGGAATTTCAGCCGCCCAGCTTTGAGCATGCCTGCTGCCATTTTTCGTACAGCTCGTCGGTGGCTTTTTTGCATGCGGCGTATTCGGCGTTGAGCCTTTCGAGGTCGGCGTAAGCAAGAGGCTTTCCGTCAAGCGAATTCTGCGCGAATATGCGCTCGATTTCCGTTATTTTATTTTCGTTTTCCGCTATCATGGCTTCGGTTTTTTCTATTTCAGCCTTAAGAAGCCTTTCGGCGTTTTTGGAAAGCGGCTGGCGGTCCTGCGACGTTTCTTCATGCGCCGCCGAAGGCTGCGGGTCGTTTTTTTCGGTCCGGGAACCTTTCGGCTCTTTCTTATCGTTTTTTAAGCTTTCGGCAGGGCGGGCGCTTTCTTCAGAGCGCCCGGCGGAATATTTTTCACCCGATTTCTCCCGGTAGTAGGAATAATTTCCGTTATAGCATTTGATTTTCCTGTCGCTGATAACTATCAGGCCGCTTGCGACCTTGTCGATGAAATAACGGTCGTGCGAAACGAAAATTATCGTGCCGTCGAAGTTTACGAGCGCCTGTTCGAGCACTTCCTTTGACTCTATGTCCAGATGGTTCGTCGGCTCGTCGAGTATCAGAGTGTTCGCGCCGCCCATTATTATTTTTGCCATTATAAGACGGCTTTTTTCACCGCCGGAAAGAGAGCTGACGGTTTTAAAGACGTCGTCGCCCGCGAAAAGAAATTTGGCCAGATATTTTCGAAGCTCGCCTTCGGTCATGAGCCTTTTGATATCCCAGATTTCGTCTATGACGCGGTTTTTAGGGTTCAATCCCGTTAAAAGTTGGTCCTGATAACCATAAACCACGTTATGCCCTTTTTTTATTTCGCCCTCGAAGGAGTCGTCCTGGCCCAGTATCATCTTCAGCAGAGTGGTTTTGCCGGCGCCGTTTCCGCCGATGATGCCGGTTATGGACCCACGCTCTATTTCGAAGCCTGCGTTTTCGAATAAAAGTTTTTCGCTGAAGGCTTTTTTGAGGCCGGAAGCGCTTATTATGACGCGCCCGGATTCCATGGATACATTGGAGGAAAAATCCAGCTTGACGTTGCGGGAGTAAATTCGAGGATCATTAAGCCTTTCGAGCCTGTCTATGAATTTCTTCCTGCCGCGGGCCATTTTGGATTTTATTCCGGCCTTGTATTTGAGGTAAAACTCTTCGGTTTTCTTTATAAATTCCTGCTGGCGTTCGTATTCGTCGATACGCTCGCTCTGGCGCAGCTCGAATATTTCGGAAAAATCCGAATAGTTTCCGGGAAATTCTTCGATCTGATTATTGTAAAGATATAAAACACGGTCCACGACGCTGTCTAGAAAATATCTGTCGTGGGATATGATGAGGGCGGCCGTCCTGGAGTTTTTCAGGTTGGCTTCCAGAAATTCCAGAGAATCGGTGTCGAGATAGTTGGTGGGCTCGTCGAGTATTATCAGCTCGAATTCCTTTAATAAAAGTTTGCAAAGCTGGGCGCGGGTTTTCATGCCGCCGGAAAATTTCGACAGCTGTTTCGAATATTCGTCCGGCGAGAAACCCAGGCCGTTTAAAACCGAATTGATGCGCGAATTTAGCGTGTAGCCCCCTTCGCGCTCGTAGCGGTCGATCACTAGCGAATATTCCTCCATCATGGAGTTGTACGACGCGCTGTTTTCGAACCCGTCTTTCATTCGCGAGATTTCGTGCTCCAGCTCTTTTATGCGCTTTTCCTGCTCATATAGATGGGCGAAGTCGAGCTTTATATAATCGAGCAGCGCCATGGACTCGAAACGTTCTTCTATGTGCTGGTCAACATATCCAAGCTTTATGTCGCGCTTTTTGACGATCTCGCCGTCCTCTGGCGTGAGCGAGCCTTTGATGAGATTTATGATCGTGGTTTTTCCGGAGCCGTTCCGCCCGATCAGGGCCGCTTTGGAGTTGTCCCGGATCATGAACGACGCCGATTTCAATATTCGCTGCGAAGCGAAAGAAAAACTGACCTTATTGAAACTCAAAAGCACTTAATTTACCTCCGCGCATATTCTTTTTAATAAATTAGAGTTGCGCTCGAGCACTTTATTATTGCTTAAAGCTATGTGTACGGCCTTCTTAGTTCCTATTAATATTACAAGCATTTTTGCGCGGGTCACGGCTGTATAAAGCAGGTTCCGCTGCAGCATTATGAAGTGCGATGTGAGCACCGGAATCACCACCGCCGGGTATTCGGAACCCTGCGATTTATGGATGGTTATGGCGTAAGCGAGCTCGAGGCTGTCGAGGTCGTTATATTCGTATTCTATCTGGCCCTGCGGGAAGTCTATTACCAGCGACCTGTCCTGAGTGCGCACGTCGGATATCTTGCCGATATCGCCGTTGAAGACGTTTTTCTTATAGTCGTTTTCGTTCTGTATTACCTTGTCGCCGAGCTTGAAAATGCGAGTTTTATGAAAAAGCTCGAGTTTCGAAGGGTTTAGCGCTCCCTGGAGCACGCCGTTAAGCGAAGTCACTCCGCATTCGCCACGGTACATGGGGCAAAGGACCTGCACGTCGTCTATCGGCTTCAGGCCGAACTTATCCGGTATGCGCTCGGTGACCATTTTGATTATCGCGGCGGCTGTCGACGCCTGGTCTTCTTTTTCTATGAAATAAAAATCGGCGAGCTCGCCTGCGGACTTATCCGGAAAATAAGGCATCTCGCCGTTATTTATCCTGTGGGCGTTGGTTATGATCAGGCTTTTTTCATCCTGGCGGAAAATCCGGTCGAGCGATATCGTCGGAATGACGCTGGAGCCTATTACGTCTTTAAGCACGCTGCCGGGGCCGACCGACGGCAGCTGGTTGATGTCGCCTATGAGGACTATTTTAGAGTCTGGCGGAACGGCCTTTAGCAGATGATGCATAAGCACTATGTCGATCATGGAGACTTCGTCGCATATAAGCACGTCGCAGTCCAGGGGCTCGTTGGGGCCTTTTAAAAAACCCTTTCCGCCGGGCGAGAATTCCAGAAGCCTGTGTATGGTTTTTGACGTTTCGCCGGTCGATTCCTCCATTTTCTTTGCCGCGCGTCCCGTCGGAGCGCACTGCAGGACCTTGAGGCCGAGCATTTTAAAGGCCCTTATTATGCCTCTGATCGTTGTAGTTTTGCCCGTTCCGGGACCGCCGGTCAGAACCATGGCCTTCGACATGAGCGCTGTGTTTATGGCTTCGAGCTGGAGGGGCGAATATTTAATCTTCGATGTCGATTCGATGCGCGAAATTATTGAGTCCACTTCGAAGATAAGTTTTTTGAATGGCGTTTTGAATATTTTAACCAGGTTTTTGGCGGCGCGGCTTTCCGAGTGGTAAAGCGAGTTAAGATAGACCTGATCGCCGTTTTCAACGACGATGTCCCCGGCTTCGGCCATTTTTTCTATCACGCTTTCGAAGCGGTGAGGCTGGATGTCTATGAACTGCTTGAGCTCCTCGAAAAGCTTCGTTTTGAAAGTGAAGATATGCCCTTCCAGAACCTGCTGCCCCAGGCAGTACGAAACGCACGCGCGAGCGCGGACCTCCGAATCTTCTGCTATGTTCATTGAAAGCGCTATCTTGTCCGCGCTCTTGAAACCTATTCCGTATATGTCGTCCGCGAGCCTGTAGGGGTTTTCCGTCAGGGCCGATATGGAATCCTCGCCGTAGTGCCTGTATATTTTGGTAGCTATGGAAGTGGAAATGTTGTATTTCTGTAAAAATATCATTATCCCGCGGATCGCCGACTGGGTTTTCCAGGACTCGGCGATCTGCTCCAGACGCCATTCTCCGATTCCGTCGATTTCAAGGAGCGCGCGGGGGGTTTTTTCGATCACCTCGATGGTGG
>JAKPTH010000548.1 GCA_029571125.1 bacterium | reverse complement strand
ATGACATATTCCATAAAATTTTGACAAAATTATATCAAAGACATATCGTATATAAAATTAAGTAATTTACTTTTTTTTTACTTTTCTTCAAGGCGGCATATTTTTAATCTTTTTCTTTTTATTTCGCTACGAATATGATATAATGGTATAATAGTTTTAATATGACCTTTTAAACTAATTGCGGTGCACAAATGCCATACAATAATGAAATCCACCTGCTGAATTTTTTACGCGAAAAAAACCTGTCCGGCCTCAATAGCGTCATCACCGCCGTGCTCGATAAATTTCCGGCCATGGTATGGATGAGCGATATAACTTCATCGATGGTCTATTTTAACAGTTCATGGCTCGATTTCACCGGAAGGGCCTTAAAAGACGAGCTCGGTTTCGGCTGGAAGGAAAACCTGCATCCGAAAGACGCTAACGTCTGTATCGGGGAGTATATAAGCGCCTTCAATTCTCGTACGATGTACGAGCAGGACTTCAGGCTGAAGCATAAAAGCGGCGAATACCGCTGGCTCAGGGCTACCGCGTGGCCTTTCAACGGTTTTGAAAACGACTTTTACGGTTATCTGGGGTTTTGTTACGACATAACCGACCAGAAAATACGCGAGATCGTTTCCAGCGACCGTGAAGCGTATTACCGCGCCCTTATCGAAAACATATCCGACATAATAACGATCGTCACGGAAAATGAAACCGTTATTTTTTCCAGCGCATCAGCAAAAAAAATAATGAATTACAGCCCCGACGAACTGGTCGGAAAAACGTATTCGCAGTGCGTACATTACGAAGACCTGGTCGCTTTCAAAAACGCGTTTTACAAGGCCCTGGCCGCGCCCGCCACGCCCATCAGCGTAAGCTACAGGTTTATCAACAAGAACGGCGAATTCTGCAATCTGGAATCCATTATGAACAACATGCTAAACGACGAAGCGGTCAACGGCGTAATAATAAACTCGCGCGACGTCACCGCCCGCGTAAAAATGGAGACGGATCTCAAGTGCGCCATGGCCATGGCCGACTCTGCCAATCTCGCCAAAAGCCAGTTTATAGCGAACGTAAGCCACGAAATCAGGACGCCTTTAAACAGCATCGCCGGATTCGTGAATCTTCTTTCAGGCTCGGAACTGTCTCCAAAGCAGTCCGAATATGCGAGCTATATAAAAAAAGGCTGCGAAATACTTATATCTTTAGTGAATAACGTTCTGGATTTTTCCAAAATAGAGGCGCAGAAAATCGAAATAGACGAAATAGATTTCAAGCTGTCCGAGCTCACGAACGACATTATAACGCTCACCCGCCAGTCCGCCGCCGCTAACGGCGTTTCCACCAGCGTTTATATCGACGAAAATATAGGCGGCAGCCTTACGGGCGATTATAAAAAGCTCCGCCAGATCCTGCTCAATCTAGTGTCCAACGCCATAAAATTCACCAAAAACGGCGAGGTAAAAATAGAAATAAAGCTCTGCTGTTATAAAAACGATAAGACATTCGTGACATTCAATGTCATAGACAACGGCATCGGCATGTCCTCGGAACAGGTTGAAAAGATATTCAAGCCTTTCGACCAGGCTCGCCCTGAAATTTCAAGAATTTACGGCGGCACGGGCCTGGGGCTCCATATCTCCAACCAGCTCGTCAAGCTTTTAAACGG
>JAKPTH010000542.1 GCA_029571125.1 bacterium | reverse complement strand
GCCCCCGGCGTTATAGGCTGCGATTTAAGGCTGGGCGCGTTATAATATCTGAAAATAGAATCGGCGGTAGCCAGAGGATCGCTCGACGTGGAAACGGCGTTGGAAGAGGCCGCGGCTTTTAAATTAATTCCGTTTTCGGGCAGGCGCGCTTCTTTATTGAAATAAAGATGCAATACGTCGTAGCACCTGTCGGTTTCCAGCGGGTCCATGAAATTTCCTCCGAGCGGGTTTACCTCTAATTTTGCCGAAACGAGCGTGAGAGCGCCTATATAGGTTATCACTATATCGTCTTTATTTTCGGGAGCGTTTTGCGCGCCGTCTTTGTGCTTTCCGTCCGGGCCTTTTGAATACACGACGCCTTTTTTATAATCCTGTTCGTAACGGTTGCCCCAGGGGTCTTTTAAAGTGTCTATAGTGGCGACGTATTTGCCCTTGAGTTCTTTCATATATTTATCCTGTACGGTCGTTCCTTCGAGCGAGTTGAATTTTTGAATGGCGTTTACAAGTGTGTCGCAGTCCTGTTTCGCCTTGGTCATCTGCGTGTCTCTTATCATATCGTTGAACTGCGGAAGCGCGACCGCAACGAGAATGCCTATTATGGCTATTACTATCATAAGTTCAATAAGAGAAAAGCCGGTCCGGTAATTTTTAAAATTTACGTTCATCATAAAAACCACTCCTTTATTTTATTTTTTACGTTTTATTTTACGCAGTAGTTAATTGCATAAGCCGTGCCGTTTTGGTTGATTTATTTAAAACTATTGAAAATAGAGGGTTTTGGTTCTGATCCGGCCCGGAAGGGCAATCGCTTTAAATTTATGCCGCCATTGCAAATTGCGACGCGTTTTTGCAAAACGCGGCTTTTTATCGCATGCGCATGACATTGAAGGCACGTTTAGTTCTTCACTTTGAACTCTCGCCTTGATTAAAAAGTTTTACCCGCGTCAATTGAGAAAGAACCACATTGAATTTATGAGATTTTGAGTTAAAGCCGAAATATTTTCCTTGAAAAATATCATAATTTATGGTAAATTCATTATCTAAAATTATGGCGAGAAAAAAAATCATTAAAGAAGAAATTAAACCTGAAATCATTGCGGACGAGCAATACAACGTTCTTTGCCGCGACTGCATCAACGATTGCAAACAGAAAGCAGGCGTGGCAATTTTATCGTGCCCGCAGAAAATAAAGATAGACGAACAGCTTATGCTGTTTAATAAAAACGGCAAACCCAGAAAGTGGAGGTAATTATCTTGGAAGAAATCAGCATGGAAAAGGCTTACAACCCGAAAAACGTGGAGGAAAAATGGTATAAACTCTGGTGCGAGCGCAATTACTTCAAGGCTAAAACCGGCCCGGAATTCAATAACGCCAACTCGTTTACCATAGTGATACCGCCCCCTAACGTGACGGGCATTCTTCACATGGGCCACGCGCTGAATTCGACGGTCCACGATATAGTCATCCGCTACAATAAAATGAACGGCAAAAACGTTCTATGGCTTCCGGGCACCGATCACGCGGGCATCGCGACGCAGAACGTCGTCGAGAAGAAACTGGCGAAAGAAAAAATAAGAAGGCAGGACCTCGGCCGCGAAAAATTCGTGGAAAAAGTATGGGAATGGAAAAACCAGACCGGTTCCACCATTATAAACCAGCTCAAAAAGCTGGGCGCTTCCTGCGACTGGTCTCGCGAGCGCTTCACCATGGACGAAGGGCTGTCTGAAGCGGTAAAAAAAGTGTTCGTCGCGCTTTATAAAGAAGGCCTTATATACCGCGGCGACCGCATAATCAACTGGTGCCCGCGCTGCACCACGGCTCTTTCCAACGACGAGGTCGAATTCCACGACCTGGCCGGAAAATTATGGCATATTAAATACCCCGTGGTGAAAGAAGCCGGAAGAAACGATATTCCCGATTATATAATAGTGGCCACCACGCGTCCCGAAACCATGCTCGGCGATACTGGCGTGGCCGTTTCTCCGAAAGACGACCGTTATAAGAACATGATAGGCATGAAAGTAAGGCTGCCGCTCGTAAACCGTGAAATACCGATAGTCGCCGACGAATATGTAGACATGTCATTCGGAACGGGCGCCGTAAAAGTCACTCCGGCGCACGACCCCAACGATTTTGAAATAGGCAGGCGCCATAATCTGCAAAACCTGACTATTATGGATATCCGCGGCGTCATAAACGAAAACGCCGCGCCGTACGCCGGGATGAGCCGGTTCGACGCGCGCAAGAAAGTGATAGCCGACCTGGAAGAGCAGGGCCTGCTGGTAAAAATCGACGAGCACCCGCACGCGGTCGGTCATTGCTACCGCTGCGACACAATAATAGAGCCTTACCTTTCCACGCAGTGGTTCGTTAAAATGAAACCTCTCGCCGAAATGGCCATAGCGGCCGTCCGCGACGGCGAAATAGAGTTCATACCCAAACGCTGGGAAAAAACTTATTTCCACTGGCTCGAAAACGTCCGCGACTGGTGCATATCCAGGCAGCTATGGTGGGGCCACCGCATACCGGTATGGTTCTGCGAAGACTGCGGCGCGGTAAACGTTTCGGAAACGGTGGCCGTCAAATGCGAAAAATGTTCTTCCACGAAGCTCAGGCAGGAGGAGGACGTTCTCGATACATGGTTTTCGTCTTCTCTGTGGCCGTTTTCAACGCTGGGCTGGCCCGAAAAAACCGACGACCTTAAGACTTTTTATCCCACGAGCGTTCTGATAACCGGTTTCGACATAATATACCTGTGGGTCGCGCGCATGATAATGATGGGCAAGAAGTTCATGGGCAAGATCCCTTTCAGCAAGGTATATTTCACCATGCTCGTCCGCGACGAGAAAGGCGAAAAAATGAGCAAATCGAAAGGCAACGCCATAGATCCGCTGGAAATTATCCAGAGCTACGGCACGGACGCGCTGCGCTTCACTCTTGCCGCGCAGTCCACTACTACGGCCGATTTGAACCTTTCGATCAGCTCGATCGAAGGCTACCGCAACTTCGCGAACAAGATATGGAACGCCGCCCGCTTTTCGCTTATGAACCTCGACGGCTTCGATTCAAATAAGATATCGGCCATAAAGAAGCTCAGCGATCTGGAGCTCGAGCTGCCCGATAAATATATGCTTTTAAAGCTTGAAGAGCTTATTAAAACGGTGAGAAAAAATATCGACGAGTATGAATTTTCGCATGCCGCCATGGCCGTTTATGAGTTTATATGGTCCGAACTGTGCGACTGGTACATAGAAATCATCAAGCCGCGCTTCTATTCGAAAGAAGAGGGCGACAGGTCAAAAATAGCCGCCAGTGCAGTTTTAAATTATATATTCGTCGAAACCATGAAGATAGCGCATCCTTTCATGCCGTTTATAACCGAGGAAATTTACTCTTCGTTCGCCAAACTTCCCTGCGAAAAGGAATCGCTCATGCTTTCCGGCTATCCTGACGCTGAAAGTTTCGCCGCCAGGACCGGATTTAATATGTCCGATGAAGAGAAGAAAAACGTTTACGCGTCGTTTAAATTTTTAAAAGAAGCCATAGTGGCTACCCGTCAAATAAGGGCCGAGCTCGGCGTATCGCCGGGAGTTCAAATCAAGCCTCTTTTCGTTTGCGGCACGGGCGCGGTAAAAGACGCTCTCGAATCCAACGCGCGCTGGATAAAAGCCGTTATGCGCGCCGAGGAAATCAGCCACAGGGCTGAAATGTCCGAAAAGCCGAAAGGCATGGCGGTATGTTCGATAATGTCCGAGATCAAGTCGCCGGCGGGCGATATGACCCGCGTGGACATATACGTTCCGCTCGCCGGTCTCATAGACATAAACAAAGAAAAAGACCGTCTTTCGCGCGAAATAGCCAAGGCCGAAGAGGAGCTCGCTCGCGTAAACAACAAGCTGCAGAATAAAAATTTCGTAGAGCGCGCGGCGCCTGACGTGGTTGAAAAAGAAAAGGCGAAACTCGAAAAGTACGCCCAGATAAAAGAAAAACTTATATCGACGATGAACTCGCTCGAGGAATAATCGTCCGCTTGAAGCGTCACGCTGACGTGGCTTTCGAGGGCGCGGCCAATATTTTAACCGGGGCTGAATGCGATGGGCGTTAAAGACGAAAACAATATAATAATAGAAGCCGGAAGCCTCGAAGAGGCGCTCATTAAAGCGTCTAAACGATTCGGCGTGGAACGCGGAAATATTAAATACGAATTCGTTTCCGATTCGCACGACGACGCTCCGCCCGGCCGTTTCGGCGGCGTTAAGATAAAGATTATCGACGATTTTTTCGTGAGGCACGAAAGGTTTCGAAACGAGATAGCCATCGATAATCTTATAAAGCAGGCCGAAGCTTTCGCGAATACTAAAGACGGCTTTATAAGGCTCGAGGTTGTCGGCGACGACGTGGTTCTTACTATTTATCCTCACGTAGGCGCGGGAAAGCCGGTCACTATCAAAGACGCCTATGAAAGGCTTAATAATCCCAGATACATCGGGCTCGTTAAAAAATCCATAATGGCGGCTTTCGAACCCAATAAAGTAAGAAAACCTCACGTGGTGGCCAGGCTTAATCCCGAGTATAAAGACGTTGACGCGCGGCCGGTCTTTGAAGCGGCCGGCGATAAAATGGGGCTGTATTTAAAATTCGTTCCGCCCCGCGGGTTTGGAAAATTCCCTAAATACGACGAAATAGAGCGTCTCGTTTACGAGCTTGGCGTTAAAACTCAGATCGACAGGCAGGTAGTTGAAAACGCCATTAAAAACAGGGTGAGCAATTCTTCGTTTCTGATATCGAAAGGCGACGCCCCCGTTAACGGAAGCGACACGCGCGTGGAATGGCGCGTCGAGCGCATGGGGCCGGAAAAGATAGTTTATTTAAGGCCGGACGGCTCGGTCGATTTCAAAAAAGTATATCTTCTTTCGAATATTCAAAAAGATCAGGTTATCGGCGACGTTCTGAACGCCACTTCGGGAATAGACGGGCGCGATATTTACGGTGAGGCCGTACCGGCCAAGCCGGGCCGCGAAAAAAATATAGCGCTGGGCAAAAATATCGTTTTAAGCGAGGATAAAACAAAGATAATATCCTCGATCGACGGCCAGATCAAATTCGAATGCGGGGTCGCTAACGTATATCCTGTTTATGAAATATACGGCGACGTCGGATATAAAACCGGAAATATAGAATTCGCGGGATCGGTTGTCGTAAAAGGGACTGTCCTGGACGGCTTTTCCGTAAAAGCCGGCGGCAACGTTTACGTGGAAAATCCAGTAGGCGAGGCCGTCATCGAGGCGGAGGGCGATATATGCCTTCCGGCCGGGTTTATCGGCAAAAACAAGGGCGTTTTAAAATCGGGAAAGAGCGTCATGATCAAATTCGCCGAAGGGGGAACCATAGAGGCTAAAGAGCGCGTGGTGGCCGATCTTGTAATAATACACTCCAGGGTCACCGCGGGCGATAAAATCGAGGCGGTCGGCAAGCGCGGTCAGATCATAGGCGGGGAGCTTTTCGCTTCCAACGAGATAATGGCCAAAACCATAGGGGCGCCGGTGGGAGTCGCCACCAGGCTAAATCTCGGCTTCGACACGCTTTCACTCGGATATTTTGAAAGCATATGCAACGATTTTAGTTTTACCGAAAAAGAGATCGAAAAAATCAATCAGGCGCAGAATTATTTAAGGCTCAGCCGCGCGCGCGGCGAAAAGAAAATAGAGGGCGACATAGAGGAAATGATAAAAAGGCTCGACGCCACGCGCGCCATGCTTGAAACTAAGTGGGAATACCTGCACGGCGAAAAAGAGCGGGTCCTCAAGGAAATGAATACCGAAACCCGCGGGGTGGTAAAGGTAATCGACGTTATGTACGGCGGAGTGACTATCAATATAAAAAACGTGTTATATAACGTCCAGAGCAATATAATTTCATCTTCATTACATTTAGAAAATCAGGAAGTGAGAATCTTTCCGTTATGATATTCAAAGGATATTCGAAAGCTAAATACAGCAACTGGCTTTATTATTCGCCATACCACACGCTCTTCGACGCCGGGGAGGGCATCAACACCATTCTCGAAGAAAAGATCGTGGCGATAAATAATATTATATTGTCTCACGGGCATACCGACCATTACACCGGGCTTATAAATATTCTGATGACTAAATTCGGCCATTATTATTCTACCGGCGAGTTCAACGATCTTTCGATATTTTATCCGAAGAACGACAACGCTCTTATAGCTTATATACAGTACATAAGGGATTTTTATAAATTAAACGACGGGCAGAAGGAATTTAAAATCAAATGGGTCGAGGTAGAACCCGGCCGCT
Organism: bacterium; assembly: GCA_029571125.1. Taxonomy (GTDB): domain Bacteria; phylum Muiribacteriota; class UBA9980; order UBA9980; family UBA9980; genus UBA9980. The sequence continues at coordinate 29,198 of JAKPTH010000542.1, read as the reverse complement.
GCTATGAATTCAATACTAAGCTCGACACATATCTTGAAACGTTCGGAGTCGAGCATACAAAAGACGTTATCAGCATAGGCTATAATATTATCGAGCGCCGCAGAAAATTAAGGCCCGAATTCGCCGATGTCGCGCCTGAAAACGTCAAGAAATTGATCGACGAAAAAGGCCGAGACAACGTTATTTATGTCGACGACAAAAGAACGCTTACTTACTGCGGCGATTCGGTTAACGCGCCCGTGGAAAGGTTCATGGGTACCGACATATTAATTCACGAAGCCACGTTTTTAAAAACCGACGACCGGTTCGGCCAGCTGCATTCGACGCTCGAGGAGGCCTTCGACATAGCGGTGCGCGCTAAGACGAAACGTCTCATATTGATGCATATTTCAACGCGCTACAAGTACGATGAAATCAAGAGCGAAGTCAATAAAATGATTGAAAAATATTCTACTGCGGGCGTTATTAAAGTAGATTACATAGTGCCGGGAAAGATATTCGAAGTTTAAATATTCAAATAATATAAAATAAATTAATTTAATATTTGAAAAAGTAAGAAAAAAAAAGATAATTAGAGATTGAACGAGAAAAATTAATATATTTAAATTCACATATTGTAATTTAGGTTTGAGTAATTTTATTTTTACATATAATATCATCACTGCAACTCAGTGATAAGTTAAGGTTTAATAAATAAAGAACTCCATATATAATAAAAACTCATTATTAAACTCAATAAATATATCTTTTCTAAAAATACAGGGAGGTGTTAAAAAGGTTATATACAGGCCTTTCTAATATATCAGCATATTAGTATATTTATATGTTGATGCCGTCGTTTTCTTCTTCGGACAGCATGAAGCTCCGAAAAATTCAAATTAAAAGGAGATCGATATTAAGTGAAGAAATTTTTCAGTTCGATTTTTATAATTATCATGTCGGTGTTGGTTCTCAACTTAAATTACGCCGTAGCCCAGGAAGCGGAACCCGAAGCGGCAGCCGCTCCCGAAGCTCCTGCGGCTCCTGCCGCGCCGGCTAAAAAGGCGGCCAAAAAAGCTCCCGCCAAAAAAGCGGCGAAAGCTAAGCCCGAGAAAAAAGGCGAAACGCTGTCGAGCCTTATTAAAACTTTCAATTCAGTGCACAAAGATATCGAGTTCGCACAGAAATACGTTAACCCTAAATCCGAAGAATTCGATAAAGCGATGGCTAAAGCTTTAGCTAACGATCTTTTAAAATGGAAAAAAGCTAAAATACAGATCAAAAAACTCAAAAAAGACAAATCACCTAAATTAGAAGCCAGCGAAGAAAAATTAAAAGAATTAGAAGAATCCATAGTCGCTAAATACACTGAGAGCGCGGCTCCTGCTGCCGAAGAAACGGCCGCTGCCGAAACCGCTTCGGGCGATGAAGAAGCTGTAGCAAAAACCGAAAAAGGCAAAGAAATTCTTGAAAAATTAAAACAGAAACGCGCCGGTGAAGAAGGGGCTGCGGAAGCCGAAAAGCCTGCTGAAGAAAGCAAGCCTGAAGCTGAAAAACCCGCCGTTAAGCAGCCTTCGAAACTGAGAATCAATCCTGCCAGAGCGCTTTACAACAGGATCGAGCCGGGCGCCGAAGCTACGACCCGCATCAGCGTTAGAAACCAGGCTAAATCGGTTTATGAAGGCACCGTAGTTCCCATAGAAAACTGGATAACGGTAAATCCGACGGTAGTTACGATTGAACCGGGTTCATCGATCGACGTAGAAGTTAACATAACCGCTCCTTCGGCTCCGAAAATCCGTCTTGAAGGCAGCATCGAGCTTCGCACCGAAGGCGAATCCTCGAAGAGAGTTCCTGTCGTTGTAAGAACCAAATAGTTATATGTGGCCGGCTTCTAATTGAAGCCGCATCGCTAAAAAAAACGCCGTGTGTTGATGACGCGCGGCGTTTTTTTTAGGTGAGCGAACCTTTGTTCTTTTGCAATCCGGAATTTTTGCCGTTCGTGCGGCATTAGGGCGTCCGTGCCCCGACCTCCCGCCCATCCATGGGTTTCAGATCAGCATCTTGCCCGACAGACAAGGATGTCTTAGTGCCGCCGATGCCATGGATGGCAAGGAGGCGGCCCTCAAAAATTTTGTCTGGCCCCTGCTACTCGCTTAAAAGCAATTTAAACAACGGTTTTTAACCTGAAAGTTTTTTGAATAGGCTGAAAAGGATTATTGACCATATGAAAGCTGATTAACCAGAATGCCTACAAATAAACTATAAAGCTGACTTACCAATAGGCCATTATTGCAGCGCAGACGCGCGCGTAAGCGCGCGTCTGCAAAAAAACAGAAACAAAAAACAGAAATAGAAAAATAGAAAGCGGAATGGAAAAGAAATTTGAGGCAATCACTGAAAAGGGCATGAGTTAAGCAAATTAAAGCGCCAACTGAAAAGCGGGCACATCACAAAAATAAAGCGTCAGGCAATTCAGGGGTTGGAAGGGATTTTAAGGGAAGGGAGGGGCCATGGCACCTCGCCTTCCCTTATCAAAAAAAGAGTTATTAAACAATAATATTAAATTGCATTTAACGTTAAAAAAAATCGAATCGAGAATAATTTATGAACACAAAAAAAATACATCATATAATTCTAATATACTTGATTGTTCCATTTATATTTACGACGTTTAATTCAGGCTGCGGCGACAAAGGTACGGCAGTAAATGTGGAGCCGGGCGTTGTGGAGTTTCAGCGTACTCTTAATATAAACGATTATATAAATTTAAGAGGCGAGGACTGCGACGCTAATCCTGTAAATTCTCAGACCGCGTACGATTTGAATTTTTTTTATGCCGGCTCTTCGGCCGAAATAGGGTTACGTGGCGGATATTATATTACTGACGGCGTAAAGTATTATTTAAAGATTTCGGATCTCAAGTCGGTTAAATATGAAATTATAGATACGCTTCCGGATATTAAGGCGTACGATTCTGTTTATGCCGACGTTAAGACCGGCGTAGTGTATTTGCCTGACACTTCCGGCGTTACGCTGTTAAAGATGAATAACGTTTATGCAATATATAAATGGAGCCGGTACGGCGGTAATTACGCAAAAATTATTATCGATTATATAGACCCGGTCAACCGCAATGTTACAATCAGGGGAGTTTATCAGCAGCGTCAGGGATATAATAAGCTTTATTAGCGCATTCGGGCCGGCATGAGATTATATTATGCGGGCGGCAGAGGGGTTATGGGATTTAATATAAATTTGAACAATGAATTTAACTACCGTGAAAAAATTAAGTTACCGGAGCTTTCGGGCGGCGGGATCGTTTTGAGCTATAAATGTACGAATCGTTGCCGTCATTGTCTGGTGGCCGGTTCGCCCGAACGGGAAAACAAATGGCTTAGCCGCGACGAGGCGGAAGAAATTTTTAAATATATAAAGCGTGCCGGCCCGGGCGCGGAGATACATATAGGCGGCGGCGAGCCGTTTTTAAATACGCAATGCCTGATAGATACAGTGGAGTTGGCTGTAGCCGCCGGCATAAAATTATCTTACGTTGAAACTAATGGTTTCTGGGGCAATAATTTCAATAAATATGAACCGGTTTTAAAGGAGCTTTATAAAATCGGGCTCAGATCCGTTTTGATATCTGTATCTCCATTTCATGCCGAATTTATAAAACCTCAGATTACGATTAATGCGATTAAGTCGGTCAGAAGCGTTTTTGGTTTTCACGGCGCGTTCGTCTGGATCCCTGAATTTTTAAATATGCTCAATAAGAACGATATAACAAAAACTATAGATTGGAGTTCTATTAGCCCTGATATCGTCAGACGCGCCGGAGATATGTATTATTTAATACCGGGCGGCCGTTGCGGTTATTCGAAACCGCCGGTCGCAGATAAAAAACCGGCGACAGATTTTTTCATGACTTCGTGTGAAAGAGAGTTGTTATCTACTTCACATTTTCATATTGATGCATATGGCAATTATATGCCCGGCGGCCTTTGCGGCGGCATAAAGATGTGTTCGTATAATGAAGCCGATGCTGAGATAAATTTAAACGATAAGCCGCTGATAAAGTTATTATTTAATGAAGGTATCAGGGGTTTATTTGTGTATGCTCAAAAAATGGGCTACATTGAAAAGAGCGATGGATATTGTGGTAAGTGTCATTTATGTGTTGATATCAGGTTATTTTTATTTAATAAATTTGGCGGAGAAAAGTATTTTGAGCTTGCGCCGGTTGAATTTTATGAAACTCTGATTAAAGAAACGTCGCTATAAAAAATAAGAAAAAAAAGAAGACAAAAAGCGGAAACAATTTTATAAATTTTTAGTATAATATAGATAAGAAATCTAAAAAGCTGCTATAATTATTATATTAATTTATAAGCATTCAAAAAGTTTTTATATGAAAGGGGTCATTGCTATGAATAAAAAGCATTTTTTAACGATCTCGGTTTTCATTTTCTGCATGATATGGGCTTTTTCGGCCTCGGCAGAGGAGTTCAGCTCATCTACCAACAGTCTTATAAATTCGATAGGCGAAGGCAGTATTTCCAGCGGTCAGCAGGCGGCGCCAGAAAATTCAGCGGCGCCAGAAGTTAGCGGCAACGCCGCCGCCGGTTCTGAGCAAAAGGCTAATCCTTCTTCGGCGGGCGACGCATCGGGTTCCGAATCGGTCAAGCAGGAAGGAGAAAGCACTTCTTTATTTGGCGGAGTAATGCCTGCCATAGGCAAGATAACCAGTTATTTCGGCTATAGGATCCATCCTCTTAAAAAGAAGAAAAAGCTTCACGAAGGCATAGATATAAGTTTAAAAACTGGCAGCACGCTTTACGCTCTGGGCGACGGCGTGGTAGTGGAGTCTAAAATAGCTACGGGCCATGGAATAACCATACTCATAAAGCATGAGATAGGCGGAAAAACTTATTATACCCGTTATGCGCATCTTTCCAAAAAGTGCAAGCTCGGCACTAAAGTAACGCAGGGCAAGCCTATAGAAGGCGCAAAATCAGGAAACACAGGATGGAGCACCGGAGCGCATCTTCATTTTGAAGTGCTCGATGAAAATAAAAATCCGCTTGATCCGATGACATTTATAAACGGTTCTAAAAAATCGAATTCCGGAAAGATTTAGCGCGCGGCTGTCAAGTTAATAAAATTTAAATAAATAGGGGACGGGTAAGATGCCGTCCCCTATCGTGCTGATAATGAGTTAATGGCCGGAAGCGGCCGAGATTTTTATAGCGAGGTTGAATATGAAATCGACATTAAAAAATAATTTATTTTATTTAAAAGTTTTATATAAAAATTTACTTATAGCGGTGTTGATGCTTACAGCATTGTTTTTTCAGCAGGCGCGCGCTGAAATTTCCGATCTGGTTAAGATACCATACGGTTCCGGCGCGGCCCAGCTCGGCTCGCCTAAAACTTCAGGCGAAGTTTTGGTTAAAAGCCCTCAGGCTTTGTGTTATGACGGTTTTAATTCAGTCCATATAGCCGATGCGGTAAATCAAAAGATTATAAAAGTGAATATAAACGATTTAAAGGTTTCGGATTATTGTGATTTTTCAAAAACGGCAGCGGCCGGAAAAACTTTTATAGACATGGCGGTAATAGATAATAGCGTTTATTTATTGACGTTAAAGGGGCTTTTTAAGCTTTCGGCCGACGCTAAAAAATGTGAAATTGCGGCTAAAATAGGCGACAAGGAGCAGATCAAGCAGCCGCGTTTTATTTTTGCCGATGGTTCAGGGGCGCCGGCGCTCACCGATGAATATTTTGAAAATCCTCAGATTATATTATTCGATAAAAGCGGCAAAACAGTTAAAACGGTAAGTTTAAAATCTGATGAAGAGGTTTACAATACGTATGCTTCCGACGGCGCCGCGAGATTTTACGTTAACACGATAGTTCCCGACGGATTTAGCGTTTACGGCATAAATCCTAAAAAAGCGGTTTTAAATTATAAAAAAGACAAGGCAGAAAAGCTATATGTTTTTTATGCGGGGTTTATAGGATTCGACGCGGCGAAAAATATGTACTGTCAGGCGGCTTATTCGCAGGCGGAGGGGCCGGTCGAATCGAATTACATTTATAAGTTTTCTCGCGATCAAAAATTGGTTAAGAAGGCCGTTCTTCCGCTTCCGGAGGAAGATGAAACGGCTCTGGCGAAACAGTTTTTAATAATCAAAGAGGATTTTTTAATTTCTTATAAAGAAGACGACCAGGGTTTTACGCTCGTTAAAATCGAAGTGAAATAAGTGTTTTATTGAGTTTTTTCGATCAACGGAGAAGATTCGATTAAATTTTTTAACTTTTCGAGCGTCAGAGGTTTGTTGACGAAGGCCATGGGATTTAGTTTCATGGCTTTTTCAACGACGCCCTTATCGGAATAGGCGCTCATAAAAATTATATTGGTTTTTCTTTTTTCAAGTATGGCGGTTGCGGCGGTTATACCGTCTATTTCGTCCGCCAGGCGGATATCCATAAAGATCAGGTCGGGTTTTGTTTCGTCGGCTTTAGTGATGGCGTCGTTTCCGTTTGCGACGGCGCCGGTCACATTGCATCCGAGCTTGTTAAGAAATTTTGTAAGCAAAAGTGCGGCCAGGGCTTCGTCTTCTACTATCATCACTTTTAAATCATTTAATTTCATATAATGACTTTATATCCTTTTCCTTAAAAGTTATAGCGCATGAAAAGCCTTTGATGTTTTCAAAAATAACGTTTCCTTCCAGCTGATGTTCTACTATGGCAAGAATTATTTGAAGGCCCATTTTAGCGTTGCGTGCGGGATCGAAATTTTTTATGGCGCCCTGTCCGTCGTCGCGCACTTCTATAAAAATTTCGCGTTCGGGCCTTTTTTTAAAAGCCAGATAAACGGTTCCGCCATCCGAGCTTGAAGCGAGAAACGCATGCTTGAGGGCGTTGGTGATTAATTCGTTGAGGATTAAGCCGCACGGGAGAGCGTATTCTATATTCAACGAAAAGTCGTCGATATCGCATGCGAGCTTAATATTTTTTTCTTTGCCGCCGTAATTTTCAGCGATCATCTGCGCTAGCTCGGTAATATATTCATAAGTTGAAATATTGGAAAGGTTGCCCGACTGATAAAGCTTTTGATGTATAAGCGCCATGGAGTGTATTCTTGATTCCATCGCGCCGAGAATATTTTGAACGTTTTTGTCGTCGGTGTCGTATGCCTGAAGCAGAAGCATCGAGCATATAACCTGCATGTTATTTTTAGTGCGGTGGTATAATTCGCGCAGCAGTATTTCTTTTTCTTTAAAGGAAGCCTGAAGTTTTTCATGGTCTTCATGCATTTTTTTTTCGGATTCGATCAACGATATTTCAAATTTTTTTCTAATGCTGATATCGCGTGCTGAAGCGTAAATTTGAGTTTGATTTTTTGAAAGGACGGCGTTCCATTCGAGCCAGATTACAGAGCCGTCTTTTTTTAAATAGCGGTTTATAAAATTGACGGTTTTTTTGCCGGATAAAATTTTTTGGACTTCTTCTGAAGTGGCTTTTAAATCTTCGATATGAACGAAATCTATAAAAGGCTTTTTCTTGAGTTCTTCAATTTCGTAACCTAATAAATCAACCCAGTTAGAGTTTAATTTAGTAAAATATCCTTCGCGTGAAATTACGCATATAAGGTTCGGCAGCAAGGAAAAAACTGTTTTAAACTCGTCGGCGTTTTCTATTATGAAATCGCTTTTAAGCGAATCTTCGAGGCATGAAGTATGGCATCCGATCATTCTAACGGGATTTCCGGCGTCGTCCCATTCGGTAACGCATCCGGAGCAGACCGCGGAAAAAACCGACTTATCGGGCCTATGATACCTTGATTTTATATAAAACGGAGTTTTACCGCCCGACTTGATATGTTCTTCAAGGCAGGCTAAAAGTGGGGGTTCGTCTTCTTTTAAAATTATCGAACTGCAGAGGTAAGGTTTGTCGATGGCGGCGCAAGCGTCGAGGTTGAAAAGCGTTCTAAAATCAGGGCTTATGAAAGCCGTTTCCGTTTTGAAGTTCCATTCCCAGAAACCGGAAAACACAGGATTGGTATAAATTTTTTCAAAGTTTTTTTTCATAAAAAGCCATATGATTTAAAAATTGCCGCTATGCATTTAAAGTTATTATAACATAATGAGTTTGAATTTGTAAATGAAATGTTTTAGTTTTATGAGGGCCGGTTTATTTATAGATATTGAACGGCAAGATTTTTGATTTTTATCCTGCCTTTGAAAACGTCATGAGTGTTATAATTAATATGTGAAATACGCCCATGAATATACAGGGAGGCTGTTTATGAGGAAGAATTACAATAATAAGAAGCGGCGTTACCAGCGGTATTTTTTATTCGCCGCGGCAGTAATTTCATTGATAATACTTATCAACATAGGTTTAATCTATGCGGGTGAAAGCAGACCGGCCGTTAAGGGCGAGCTTATTATAAAAATAGACCGGGGCGAGGGCGATTTAAAAGCGCTCGAGCCGAGCGCTTTTACTGTTGATTCCAGCGAGAATATATTCGTCTGCGATTCGGGCTCTCAAAAGGTTCTCAAAATAAACCCTTCGGATAAATCCATTTCGAAAAGTTTCTCATACGGCGCTAGTGGAATAGGCCAGAATTATGTATCGGACATAGCGGTTTCTAAATCGGGCTATATTTACTTAGCCGATGCCGAAACCAATTTAATTCATAAATTCGGCGCCGACGGAAAGCATGCCGGCGTTATAGGCCGGGAGAAAAACGAGAAGCTCATTAAGAAAGTCAAATATATATTCACCGACAATTCTTCTAACTTGGTGGCTATAGACTCATTGGAACACAAAATTTCGATATTCGGCGAAGACATGAAACTGACCGGCGAAATAAGGATTCCTTTATCGAATAAAATATTTTCATACGTATGCGGCGGCGACGATTCGAATTGCGTATATATTTCAAGTTTAAAGGATAACACGTTCAGCGTTATGAACGCGGCGGATCCCGAAAAACCGGTATATTCAGAGACCTGTTCGCCCGAGCATAAAGACGCTAAAATAGCCGAATGTCATGTCATCGGTTTTGACCGCAAAAACAACGCCTATGTAAAAGCATATCTGGTGGATAAAAATGGAAAAGAAGTGGCGCATTATCTGGTTAAATTCGACCGCGAGAAGAAAAGTTACGTTAAAATAAGGATAGAGCCGCAGCCCGATAAAAGCCGCATAAAAATATTGAAAAAATTCGTCGTGCTTTCCGAAGACACGGTTCTGTCGTATGAAAGAGATGAAAACGGCTTTAGGCTTATCAAGTATAAGTTTTAGCGGCCCGCGCCGGCGGCGAACCATAAAAAAATCCCTTTATATATAAAAACGGCGGAAGAGGTTTAAAACCCTATATCCGCCGTTTTTTATCGTGTAAGCGCCGTAACGCGTTAAATTATAAATCGGTTCAATTATGTTCTTCGTATTTTTCAAAAAGCGGTTTTTTAAATTTATCCGCACCGAATTCATATACGGTTTTTAAAACTTCGGGTGAAAGAATGAAATCGTATAATTTTTTAGCCGGCTGGTATTTGGCGTGTTTTGTTTTATCTGGATTTACGGTGATTACGCTGTAAACGTTGGATAAATTTTTAGCGTCGGCGTAAATGCTTTTAATTTTAAGTTTTTCGCTCATAAAAGTGTAAGTGGCCGAGTCGCAGAGGGTATAGGCGGCTTTTTCGTCGGCGATTTTGAGGGTTTCGGCCATGCCCTGGCCGGTTACCATGTAATTTGCGCCGGCTTTTTTGTCGGCGCCGGTTCTTTTCCATATCGACATTTCACGGGTATGCGTGCCAGATTTATCGCCGCGCGATATAAAAACGCCTGTGCTGTCGAGTCTGGCGAACGCTTCGAAAACGTCTTTCGAGTCTTTTATTTTAGCCGGATCGTTTTCGGGCCCGACTATGTAAAATTCGTTTTTAGCGAATGATTTTCTGTCTTTGCCGAAGCCGTCGGCGATGAATTTTTCTTCGAGCGCGGGCGAGTGAGCCAGTATTATATCGCATTCGCCGCGTTCGCCCATTTTAAGGGATTCGCCGGATCCGACCACTATTGGTTTGACGCTTATAGAGGTTTTTGCCGTAAAATCTTTTAAAATAACGTCCAGCAGGCCGGTGTCGAAAACGCTGTAGGTGGTGGCGAGGATAATGGTTTCGCCGGTAGAGTCTTTTTGGAGGGCGTCCTGCGCGAAAGCGCAGCTGAAATTGAAAATAAAAGCCAGAGCTGCCATGATTAAAATTAAACGGTTGACGGGGTTGAACTTTTTCATAATAAAACTCCTTCTTCTTTTTTGTTTTACTAAGCTTATATATAATATATTGCTTATTTATAATATTCGCAGGATATTTCTTTCACCGAGCGTATCGAGCGGTCGACGAAAAAATCGCTTTTTATAAAAATCCTGAATTTGCCGCCGCTTTTCTGGAGCTCTTTTTCGTTTTCGGTATCGGCCAGAAACAGGTTGGGCCCGTAAAGGGAATCGAATATTTCGCCGGCCGAAAACAGGCTTCTGTAGCCGTCCGCGGCGGTTACGAGAACGTACATTTTTGGTGTTTCGGTTTTGTCCTGCAGGTTGTTTTTGATGATTTGCGCCATGTCATAACCTCCGTAAGCGATCTTTCCGTGGAACCCTTTGCCCATGCCCACGGTATTTTCGGTATGGCTGAATTTAGTGAGGTTTTTAACGCCGTCGATAGTTATTTCAACGGTATTTTTACCGGAAAAAATCAGCGCCGGTTTTTCGTGCCACATGTTTTCCTTATCTTTTTCAGGCGTAAGTGTCATTTTGGGCGCCTGGCATACTTCGATTTCGGCTATGTTTTCAACGAAACGGGCGCTGGAAGCGTCGCATGCGGCGAAGAGGCAGAAGCCTTCGGGGAAGTATACGGGTTTCTGATCTTTTCCGTCATGGCACGACGCGCAGTTTTTTAAATCGAGCTTAGCCGCGCCTGACGCTGTCGTCCATTTATTCATATCGAAGCCGGCCTGGCTCAGATCAGAGTGTTTGTGCGGGAATATATGTTTAGCGCTTTTGGTTATGGTTATCGAGTTCATATCTTTAGCCGAAATTATTTCGCCGTATGAAAATAAGGCAGATTTTCCATTTTTGCCGCGCACGACCACGTACATATCGAGATCGCGGTCGAAACCGTCGTTCCTTTTTTTCTCTGGCCGCGCGAGTTCCAGAACGTCCTGAAGGCTTACTCCATCCATTTCAAGGCTGCAGGCGTATTCGTTTTTTTCGTTATAAATTTTAACGCGCTTGACGGACGAGCGCAGTTTTGAAATTTTACCGTAGCTGACGGCCGTTTCTTTTTTAACTGCGCCTTTAATTATAAAGGCGGAGCCTCCGCCGTAGAAGGTTTCGACGATACCGTCGCCGGCCGTCGAAAGCGCGATTATAATCGCGCAAAACGTTAAAATAATAATTTTTTTCAAAATTAACCTCCGGTTTTATTAAATTAATAATTCTTCCGTTTTTACCGTATGGCAATAAATAAAAAAACCGTCCGGAGAAAATACGGACGGGGTCGCGCGTTTTTCTCCTTTCCGAACACGGGAGGCGCAAACCGTTTCCGGTGAGGCCCTCGCCTGAAAATCATTCCAGGCCGCCCCTGGTTCATGGCGATGCGGCGCTTTAGAACGTCGGGGTCGAAGAAATATAAATATGCGGCCGGTTATCTTTAAAGCTAACGGCGTTTTAATAGAATTATATCAGCCGTGGGCATGCAAGTCAATAATTTTTTATTTTAAATTTATTTACCAAAGGTTTGGACAATATATGGATAATGTGATATAATCGAACTTTGTTAACCCGATAAGTCATCATTTAAGGAGAGTTTATGAGCATAGCAGATAAGATAAGAAACCACCCGCTGTATTTATTTCCTAATTTTCGCAATTTTTTTATAGGAGACGTTCTGGTCGCTATCGCCGAAAGATTTTTCGCTATAACATTCGTATGGTGGATAGTTTCGCAGGAAGGTGAAAACGGGAAATGGGTGGGCGTTTTAATGTCGCTCGAGGCCATACCTATATTTTTTTTAAGCCCCTTCGTAGGGCCTCTGATCGACAGGTACGACAAGAAGAAATGCATGATAATGGGCGCGTTGATGCAGATGCTATTCGTTTCCATCATAGCGGCTCTTTTTTATAAAAATATGCTTTCCTTTCCCATTTTATGCGCTTTAAGTTTTCTTATGAGCTGTTTCGTTCCGCAGTTCGAGGATTCCGTGAGCGCCTCGATAGCGCTTGTAGTGGATAAAAAGCATTTATCGAGCGCCACCGCCACGCAGTCTTCTTCGATAGATTTTTCGAATATAATCGCGGCGAGCGGAAGCGCTTATTCAGTGCTGCAGTTCGGCATGCTCAACACCATATTAATCAATATAGCGCTTTATTTTGTGGGAGTGTTTTTTCTTATGAGCATCAAATTGAACCTTTCGCACGTACAGCAAGAAAAAGACGAAGACGGCGGCGAAGAAGAAAGTTATTTCGCCGAATTGAAGAGCGGGTTCAAATATATACGTTCAAACGTTCCGCTGATGGCCTTTTCGCTTCTTTATACGGCCGGGACTATTTTTATAATGTCTATTTTCGTTTTAATTCCGCTTATAGTAAAGGACGTTTTACACGAGGATATAGCGTGGGTGGCGATTTTTGAGACATCCATATCGGTCGGGGTGGTAATAACCGCTTTGCTGTTCAGCTTTAAGAGCAGCTATAAAAATTTTTACGCCATGATATCCGCCAACTATATCATTTATGCCATGCTGATGGGCGCGCTCGCCTTTTCGACGAACAAGATTTTTATATCGGCCATCATCTTCTGCGTCGGCTGCGTTTTTGCGGCGGACCTGGCGCTGTCTTTCGTGTTCTTCCAGAACGTGGTTAAAAACGAATTCAAGGGCAGGTTTTTTGGAATGATGAGCTCTATCACCGCCGGCATTACTCCGCTGTCTTATATGATGGCCGGGGTTATCACGGATTATTTCACGCTCAAATACGCCGCGCTTTTGAACGCGGCCGGCGGCCTGATCATATGTTTCGCGATGCTTTCGATTCCGAGAGTTGCCGATGAAATCGGCGCGGTCGACGAAGACGATGAAGATTCAGACGGCGAAGAAAGCGATTCCGATGAAAAAGCCGATGAAGGCGATAACAACGGAGAAAACGAAGAGGAAGCTTCGTGCTCAAAGACACCGGCTCAAAAAGAGTTGGAATCGTAGTTATTAAACCCTTTATAATAAAAAAGATATTAAATACTTAAATATGTGTATTCCGAGGTGCTGTTTTGAAAACTTTTTATAACCTTTCGAACGCTCAGAAAAGAATTTATTTTGATCAGATATTGAATCCCGGCTCGTGTTTTGCGAATATCTGCTATACGGTAAAATTTAAAAATAATTACGATGCCGCCGTCATTAAAAAGGCCCTTAATTGTTTTATAAAAATGCACGATTCGCTGAGGTTTAAAATTTCACGGCAGGAGGATCCTCTTCAGTACGCCGAAGAATTTTATGGACACGACTTCGAAGCGGTTGAATTTTTTTCCGAAACCGATCCTGATTATATAAAATGGGTGGAAGAAAACAATAAGAAAGTATTCGAAATATACGACTCCGAATTGTTCGATATTGTAATACTAAAATTTAAAACCGGTTTTTCGGGCATTTATGCCAGGTTTCACCATCTTATACACGACGGATTCAGCGCCATAATTTTTTTGGATAAAATTGAAAAATTATGTTCGGAGATATCGTCGGGAAAAGAGCCGAATGTCACCAAGACATATTCATATGCCGATTATTTAAACGCCGAAAACGAATATACATGTTCCGAGAACTTTATCAAGCATCGTGAATACTGGCTTGAAAAGCTGTCTCCGCCGCCGGAAGGAAATATTTTTACCGCTTCAGGAAAAAAAAGCGCGGGGTATAAAACAAATGAAAAACGCTTTAATTTAAGCGCGAGTCTAACCTCTGAAATAGACCATTATTGCAGTGCGAATCATATCACGCGCTTTATTTTATTCATGTCCGCCGTTTCGGTATATTTTTCAAAAGTATCCGCCAATAACGATACCGTTATCGGATTTCCATACGTCTCAAGACGCGGCCGTGCCAGGCGGCTTTGCGCGATGCTGGTGAGCACGACGCTTTTCAGGTCGATTGTTGATGAAAATATAAATTTTTCAGATTATTCTAAAAAAGTTTCAGATGAACTAAATCATATTTTAAGCGGCCCGGGAGATTATCCGTTTAATATTCTCGCGCAGGACCTTAAAAACCGGAAACAGGAATTTAAAAATCTTCTCGATATCAATCTCGTTGAAATTCCTGAATTAAAAAATCAGGCGGCATGGTGTTTTTTTTATCCGCCTCCGGAAAGCCCATCGCCTCTTACTATAAATATTAATCCGAACAGGGCCGTTGATTCCGGCGGGCTTGAGATTATAATAAATTACTGGCCGGCGATCGCTTCCGAAGAAGAAATCGAACTTTTATATAGAAGGCTCGAGCATATTTTAAAGCAGGCGGTTTCGAACCCTGAAACCGCGGTAAAAAATATAAATATTTTGCCCGACTCCGAAAGGCGTAAGCTGCTTGAAGAATTTAACGCCACGCGCGAAAATTTTCCTCTCGATAAAACGATACACGAGCTTTTTGCGCAAACCGCGGCCGTTTACGGCGAAAAAACGGCGCTAGTGTTCAAGGACAAAAGATATACCTACCGCGAACTCGATGAAATTACCGACAGGCTCGCCAACCGCCTCAGGAAAAACGGCGTGACTCGCGGTTCGGTTTGCGGCATTATAGTGAAGCGCTCGGAGGACATAGTAATAGCGATGCTCGGCATCATAAAGGCGGGCGGCTGCTATGTGCCTATAGACCCGGGTTATCCAGACGACAGGATATTATATATGCTCGAAGACAGCGGCGCGGTGGCGGTTGTGGGGCATTCGCCTCTGCGCGAAAGGGCCGCCGGGTTCAAGGGCGAATGGATAAGCCTCGACGGGCGCGAATATATGCAGCAAAGCCCTTGCAAGCCTGAAAATATTAATGAATCCAGCGATCTCATATATATAATATACACTTCAGGCTCTACCGGCAAGCCCAAGGGCGTTATGATCGAGCACCGAAATCTCGTGAATTTATGCAAATGGCAGAACCTTTTTCATGGCGTCACCGCAAACGACGTTGCAGCGGCTTATTCCGGATTCAGTTTCGACGCTTCCATCTGGGAAATGACGCCGTTTTTGACATGCGGCGCCGAGCTTCATATAATAGCGGACGAACTCAGGCTTTCGCCTGACGATTTAAACGCGTATTTCAATAAGAACGGCGTGAGCATAACTAACCTTCCGACTCAGTTCTGCGAGCAGTTCATGGAATCGGCCGAAAACCATTCGCTTAAAACGCTGGTTACCGGCGGCGATAAACTCAGGGCTTACAAGCCCTCGAACTTCAGGCTGGTAAATGAATACGGCCCGACGGAATACACTATTTCGGCCACGGCGTTCGTGGTGGATAAATTATACGACAACATTCCGATAGGCAAACCGCTTGCCAATACATGGCTTTACGTGGTCGATAAATCGGGCGGCCCGGTTCCGGTGGGAACGCCGGGCGAATTATGGATTTCCGGCGCGCAGATCGCCAGGGGCTATTTAAACCGGCCCGAGCTCACCCGTGAAAAATTTATCGAAAACCCTTTTAAGACGTGCGAATTGAATTCAAAGTTATATAAGACCGGCGATCTGGTCAGATGGACGGCCGAAGGCAATATCGAATTTCTCGGCCGAATCGACCAGCAGGTTAAAATCAGAGGCTATCGAATCGAGCTGGGGGAAATAGAGCAGAGGCTCTTAAAAATTGAAAGTATAAAAGACGCCGTAGTAAACGATATTTCCGACGAATCCGGCAATAAATATCTTTGCGCCTATTTAGTGGCCGCTGCCGAAGCCATAGATATAGACGCCGTCAAAAAGGCTCTTTTGAAAGAACTGCCGGAATATATGGTTCCGGCTTATTTTACCAGGCTTGAAGCCATACCTCTTACCCCTAACGGCAAGGTCGACCGCCGGGCGCTTCCCGTGCCGGAAATTAAAGCGGCGGCCGAATACGTCGAACCGTCGGGCGAAACGGAAATTCAGCTCGCCGAACTGTGGCGCGAGATTCTCGGCGTTAAACGCGCCGGCGCGAAGGACAACTTCTTCGACCTGGGCGGGCATTCGCTCAAAGCGAGCGCGCTGCAGTCTAAAATGCAGAAAATTATGAATGTGAAAGTCTCGCTGGCAGATATTTTTGATAATCCGACAATCGAGGGCCTGGCGCGGCACATATCCGGCCTCGCCCATAGCGATATTCCCGCCGTGGTAAGCGCGGAGAAGACCGCGAAATTTCCTCTTTCCGCTTCCCAGATGTCGATGTATTTTCTGGCCAGAGACGAAGAAAGCTCCACCAGCTACAATATTCCGATCGTAAATACGCTCAGGGGAAAAGTGAATGTTAAAAAACTCGAAGAAGCCATAAGGGCCATTATAGCCCGCCACGAAGCGTTCCGCACGTCGTTCGCCGAGGACGCGCAATTCGGCGCCATCCAGAGCGTTGAAGAAACGGTAAGCTTCGATCTCGAGTACCTCGAAAAGGATATTAGCGCAATAATGGCCGAAAGCGCTGGCGGCGGAGAAAAATTATCCATTCAGTCTTTTAAGGGATCGGCGCGTTTCGATGATTTTATCAATGAGACGGCCAATGAATTTATAAGCCGTTTCGATCTGGCCAGGGCGCCTCTGATACGCGGCGCGCTCGTTAAATACGCTGAAGGCGAATATATATTCATAATAGACGCCCATCATATAATTTTCGACGGGACTTCCGCGGGCATTTTTTTCGAGGAGCTCGCCGCGCTTTACGAGGGCGCCGTCCTTCCGCCTCCCGGACATCAATACAGGGATTACGTGGCGTGGGAAAAGCTTTTCAAAGAAAGCGAGGCGTATAAAAAGCAGAGGGACTACTGGCTGAAAAAATATGAAGGCGAATTGCCGGCGCTTAATCTTGCCGCCGATTTCGCGCGCCCCGCGAAACAGAGTTTCGAAGGGAAAAAACATTACTTCACCATAGACGAAGAGCTGCTGGGCGGCGTTGAGAAACTCGCCGGCCGGGGCGGCGCGACTTTGTACCATACGCTTCTTGCCGCCTGGTACGTCCTGCTTTACCGTTATACCGGCCAGAACGATATAATAGTGGGAACTCCGGTGGCCGGCCGCGCGCATCCGGATCTTTCCGACATAATGGGGATGTTCGTAAACACAGTGGCGATAAGGGAATGCCCGCGCGGCGAGCAGTCCTTTTCGGAATTTTTGAGCCAGGTCCGCGCCACCGCGCTGGAAGCCATGGACAATCAATATTACGAATTTATAGAGCTGGCGGGTAAAATCGCGGTCAAACGCGACGCGAGCCGCAACCCCGTGTTCGATTCCATGTTCGTGCTTCAAAACGCCGGCGACGTCAATTTCAGCGGCGCCGATTTTGAAATGACGCCATGGAAGCTTCAAAACAAGGTTTCGCAGGTAGATCTGACGCTCGAAGCCGAGATAATCGGCGGAAAGCTTGAAATGCTCATCGAGTATTGCGTAAAGCTCTTCAGGCCTGAAACGATCGAGAGGATGGCCGCGCATTACGTGAATATATTAAAAGCGGCCGTTTCCGACGCGGGAATAAAGCTCGATAAGATTAATATTTTATGCGAAGGCGAGAAAAAGTTCCTGCTCTGCGATTTAAACGATACCGCCCTCGCCGTTCCTTTTGAAAAGACGGTCCCGCGGATTTTTATGGAAACCGCCGAGGCATATAAAAATAAAACAGCCCTGGTGTGCGCCGGCGAAAAATACAGTTATTTCGAGCTGGATAAAAAAACGGGCTCGCTGGCGGGGCTTTTACGCGCTAAAGGCGCCGGGCGAGATAAAGTGATCGCGGTAATGGTCCGCCGGTCCGCGGATATTATGATCGCCGCGCTCGCGGTAATGAAGGCCGGCGGGGCCTATCTTCCGATAGACCCGGATTATCCGGCCGACAGGATAGCGTATATGCTTAAAGACAGCGGCGCGATCATGCTTTTAACCCAGAAATCCCTTCTGGAAAAAGCATCGGGGTTCGAAGGCGAAATCCTCGACCTCGGCGATAAAAACCTGTATTCCGGCCCGGCCGAAATAGAGCTTGCAAACCGGCCGGATGATCTGGCTTATATAATATATACTTCGGGATCGACCGGCCAGCCTAAGGGCGTAATGATCGAACAGCGAAGCCTGGTCAACCTTTGCGCGTGGCATAACCATTACCATGGCGTGTCGCACGAAGACAACGCCGCGGCTTACTCCGGGTTCGGCTTCGACGCGTCAATATGGGAAATGTTTCCGTTTATAACCTGCGGCGCGGAGCTTCACATCATAACCGACGAAATAAGGCTTTCGCCCGACGACATAAATAATTATTTTACGAAGCACGATATCACCATAACTAATTTTCCTACCCAGTTCTGCGAGCAGTTCATGGAAATCGCCGACAATAAAACGCTCAAAACGCTGGTTACGGGAGGCGATAAACTGCGTTCGTTCAGGCCCCGCGGATACCGCCTCATAAACGAATACGGCCCCACCGAATATACGGTTTCGGCCACGGTATTCCATGTGGACGGATTTTATGAAAACATACCTATCGGAAAGCCCCTCGCCAACACATGGATCTATATCCTCGACAGGGCCGGAAATCTAGTTCCGGCGGGCGTTCCGGGCGAACTTTGCATATCCGGCGCCCAGATGGCCCGCGGTTATTTAAACCGGCCCGGGCTTACGGCGGAGAAGTTCGTTAAAAACCCTTTCGCCACTTGTGAAATGAATTCGACGCTTTACAAGACCGGCGATCTTGTGAGATATCTAGCCGACGGGAATATCGAATTTCTCGGAAGAATCGACCAGCAGGTCAAAATCAGGGGATACCGTATTGAGCTCGGCGAAATAGAACGGCAGATAATAGAATGCGAAAATGTAAAGGACGCAGCGGTTATAGACAGGAGCGGCCCGGACGGCGTTAAATATTTATGCGCCTACATAGCCGGGGGCGCTTCCGAGGCCGAAATAAAAGCGCGGATTTCGCAAATATTGCCGGATTATATGATACCGGCTGCGTTCGTCTTTTTAGATGCGATCCCTCTTACGGCGAACGGAAAAGTAGATAAAAAGGCTCTGCCGGAGCCGGTTATAATTGATCAGGCCGCGGGCGCGGAATACGAGGCGCCACGCAACGAGCGCGAAAAAATACTGGCCGGGGTATGGATGGAAGTGCTTGGGGCCAGGCGAGTCGGCATTAACGATAACTTCTTCAGCCTCGGCGGCGATTCTATAAAATCCATTCAGGCCGGCGCGCGCCTTAAAAAATTTAATTTCAAGCTCGAGACCAGAAAACTTTTTGCGACCCCGACGGTCGCGCAGCTCGCCCCGCAGCTCGAGCGGATAGAAGAAACGGCCGCGGCCGGCCCGGTTTATGGCGAAGTCATGCTTACGCCCATTCAGCGCTGGTTTTTTTCGCAAAAATTAAAAAATCCCAGCCACTGGAACCATTCGAATCTGCTCAAAGCGGCGAAGCCCGTAAATGAGGAGTTTTTAAAAGAAGCGCTCGCCGCGCTCGCAAGGCATCACGACGCTTTAAGGATGGTTTACGGATTCAATGAAAATAATATAAGGCAGTACAACCGTAAAATAGACGAAGGCCCGCTTTTTAATTTAATTATATTCAATCTGGAAGCCGGCGATAACGATAAAGCGGTCGAAGAAATACACCGTAAGGCGTCGCGGCTGCAGGAAGGCATAAACTTGAGCGAAGGGCCGCTTTTGCAGGCCGGCCTTTTTAAAGGCGATCCCGCAAACGGCGTCGGCGATTATGTAGCGCTTATCGTACATCATCTGGTAGTTGACGGCGTTTCATGGAATATAATCGTAGAGGACCTCGAAACCGCTTATAAAGCTATAGCGGCGGGGAATAAGCCGGAGCTGCCCGAAAGAACGGCGCCGTTTATGCAATGGGCCGAAAAGCTTTCTCAGTATGCAAAAAGCAGTGCCGTTTCGAAAGAGTTTCCATACTGGAAAAAAGTTGACGGCACGAGGATAGACCCTCTGCCGGCCGACGTGAGCGATCCTGAAAGCTCGGTTTACGCCGATCTTATCAGGGAAGAAATTTCCGTCGACGCGCCGGCGACGTCCGCCCTGCTTGAAGGCTGCCGCAAAGCGTACGGGCTGAATGTAAATGAAGTCCTGCTGTCGGGGCTTGTTTTAGCTATTAAAGAATGGAGCGGCGGTTCTGTCAAAAAAACGGCGGTCACGATGGAAGGCCACGGCCGCGAGGAAGTTATAGGCGCCGATATAACGCGAACGGTGGGCTGGTTTACCTCGACATATCCCGTGGTCCTCTCGGCCGAATCGGGCGAGTTAGCCGATATTATCAAGATCAACAAGGAATATATGCGCCATATTCCCGAGCGCGGGGTCGCGTATGAAATAATCCACGAGCTCACGCCGCCGGAACTGAAAGGCGATTGGCCCGAAAAATTAAGGCCCGAGATCGAATTCAATCATTTCGGCGAAATAGGGATCGGTAATGACGTTGAAAGCGGCGGCTTTTTTAATTTAGCAGATATTCACGCAGGAGAGGATTCCGGCCCCGACGAAGCCCTCGACTTTAAGCTGTTCATAACTACTATAATAAATAACGGCGCCCTTAATATTTCAATAGGCTACAATAAATTCCAGTATAAAGGCGAAACGGCAGCAAAACTTGCAGGCTGCTATGCCGCCGCGCTTAAAAACATCGCGGATCATTGCGCCGGGCGCGATCGCGAATATACGCCCTCGGATATAGCGGATTCCGCTCTTACTCTGGAAGAGTTCAATCTGATAAGATCCGTTTACGGCGATAATATTGAAAAAATATATCCTCTGGCCCCGATGCAGGAAGGCATGATATTTTTAAATATGTCGGCCGGGAAAGATTCGGCAGCGTATTTCGAGCAGAGCAATTATGAATTCACAGGCGAAATGGATGACGCGCTTTTCGCCGGTAATTTTTCAAGAATGATTTCAAAATATGATGTTTTCAGGACCGGCTTTGTGATCGACGGGCTCGAGCGCATCAGGCAGGTCGTTTTAAAAAAAGTTGAAACGCCGATCGCTTTTTACGACATACGCGGCCTTTCGCCCGAAGAGCAAAAACTGGAGATCGAACGCGCGGCCGAAGAGGAAAGGAAGCGCGGGTTCGACCTTTCTAAAGCGCCGCTTGTAAGGGCGGCCGTATTGAAATTATCGGATAAGCGAAGCGCCGTCATAGTCAGTTTCATGCATATAATCGTGGACGGATGGAGCATGGGAATAATAGAAAAGTCTTTATTCGCGGATTATTGCTTTATCAAGTCCGGAAAAAAAATCGAAGAGTTCGAAAGCAGGCCCTACTCTGATTTCATTCAATGGCTCGAAGCCGCCGATAAAGACGAATCCAGGCGGTACTGGCGCGGCTACCTTGCCGGCCTTGACGCGCCGACCGTCGTGCCCAATAAAAAACGGTTGAAAAAAAGCGCGGACCGGCCGAATTTCGCCGACCGGAATATAGTGGTTCCGGAAGAAAAGGTTTTGCAACTGCAGGCGATAGCCAGGAAAAATAACGTTACGCTCGGCATAGTGCTGCAGGTGATGTGGGGCATTATGCTGATGAGATATAACAACAGTAACGACGCTGTTTTCGGCGTGGTGGTGTCCGGGCGCGGCGCGAACGTGGCTGGAATAGATGAAATGATAGGGCTTTTTATAAATACCATACCGGTGCGCATAAGCGCCAATGATAAAATAACTTTTGAAGAACTTTTAAAAGCGGTACAGCAAAACGCCCTTATGTCCGACAAGCATTCATATCTTCCTCTCGCCGAAATACAATCGCAGTCGAGCCTGCGTTCGGAGCTAATCGATACATTCCTTACGCTTCAAACTTTTTCGGATAAATCACTGGAGCTGCCCGAAGGCTTTTCGCTGCGCGAAGAATCGGGATTCGACCAGGTGAGTTACGATTTCAGCGTCGTTATGGCGCCGGCGAAGGAGATAGCGGTCCGGTTCAATTATAACGCCGACGTTTACGAAGCCGCTTTCGTAGAGCTGATTTCAGCGCATTTTGAAAAACTCGTGGACGAAGTTATTCGCGACGCGAATAAGCCTGTGGACGAATACGATTTATTGCCTGAAAGCGAAAAGAATAAGATTCTCGTCGAATTTAACGATACCGCGCTGGAGGTGCCTTTTGACGCCACGATACAGGATCTGTTCAAAGAGGCTGCCGCGGGCTATCCTCAGAAAACGGCGCTGGTTTTCAGGGATAAAAAATATACGTACCGCGAGCTTGACGAGATAACCAACCGTCTGGCGGCGCGTCTTCGCAAGAAAGGAATAAAGCCCGGCTCGGTGAGCGCGATACTGATAAACCGCTCGGAGGACATAATAATATCGATGCTCGGGATAATAAAAGCCGGCGGGGCCTACCTTCCGATAGACCCGTCATACCCCGACGACAGGATAATGTATATGCTGGAAGACAGCGGCGCCATAGCGCTTCTGGGGCATTCTGCGCTGAGGGGAAGAGTTGACGGGTTCAAGGGCGAATGGATAGACCTCGACGCTCGCGATTATATTAGCGAAAGCCCGGCCGAGCTTGAAAACGTGAATAAATCGAGCGACCTGCTTTACGTCATATATACGTCCGGTTCGACCGGAAAACCGAAAGGCGTCATGATAGAGCACAGAAACCTGGTCAACCTGTGCAAATGGCATAACAAGTTCCACGGCGTGACATTCGCCGATAACGCGGCGGCCTATTCGGGGTTCAGCTTCGACGCCTCAATATGGGAGATGACGCCGTTTATAACGTGCGGCGCTGCGCTTCACATAATAGCGGACGAGTTGAGGCTGTCTCCGGAAAAACTGAACGATTACTTCAACGAAAACAACATAACCATAACCAACCTTCCCACGCAGTTCTGCGAGCAGTTCATGGAAAGCGCCGAAAACCGCTCGCTTAAGACGCTGGTTACCGGCGGCGACAAGCTCAGGACTTATAAGCCTTCAAAATTCAGGCTGGTAAACGAATACGGCCCGACGGAATACACTATTTCGGCCACGGCGTTCGTGGTGGATAAATTATACGACAATATTCCGATAGGCAAGCCCCTGGCTAATACATGGCTTTATGTTCTGGATAGAAACGGCAATCCCGTTCCTATAGGCGTGCCCGGCGAGCTGTGCATATCGGGCGCGCAGATGGCGCGCGGCTATTTGAACAGGCCCGAGCTTACGGCCGAGAAGTTTATAGAGAACCCGTTTAAAACATGCGGTCTAAATTCGATGCTTTATAAAACGGGAGATCTGGTTAAATGGACTACCTGCGGGGATATAGAATTTCTTGGAAGAATCGATCAGCAGGTTAAAATAAGGGGTTACCGCATAGAGCTTGGCGAGATAGAGCAGCAGATACTCAAGGTTGAAAATGTAAAAGACGCCGTTGTAATAGATCTGGCCGATGCTTCGGGCAACAGGTATCTTTCGGCTTATATAGTGAGCGGCGCTGAAAACTTCGACGTTGAATCCGTTAAAAAGCTTATAGCTAAACAGCTTCCTGAATATATGGTTCCTTCTTATTTTACTCGGCTGGATCAAATGCCGCTGACGCCGAACGGCAAGATAGATAAGAAGGCGCTTCCGTCTCCGGAAATCAAGAGCGCGGAATCCGAATATATAGAGCCTTCTACGCCGAACGAGATAAAGATAGCGAAGGTATGGAAGGAAGTGCTGGGGCTCGAAAAGATCGGCGTCACGGACAATTTCTTCCTTGCCGGCGGAAATTCTATAAAGGCCATAGCGGCCGTTTCTAAACTTTCCAGGCACTTCGACGTTTCTATAAATGAAATATTCGAATATCAGGTACTGGTAGAACTCGCCAAAAATATCAAGCCCAGGCAGGACGGTCTGAAGCTGAAGCTGGCCGCTATCATGGAAGAAAGCGGCGAAGGCGGCGATATTTCCGAAAGCCCCGAATTCATAAGTGAATATGAGAGGATTTCCAGGGAATACAGCCTTAAGAATAAAAAATATGAAGCAATGGATTTTTCGAAGGGCAAAAATTACAAAAATATCCTTTTGACGGGCGGCACCGGCTTTCTCGGCGTTCATCTTTTACGCGAAATAATTTTCAGTATGGACTGCGGGCTCACGCTTATCGTAAGGGGAAAAGATAATGACGACGCGGCCGCCAGAGTGCGTGCCAAGCTCGAATATTATTTCGGCGGCGACGTCATAAACAGCGCTGAATTCGAAAAAGTGAAAATTTACAGGGGCGATCTGTCGGCGGAAAATCTGGGGCTTTCAATAGAAGAATACGCCGCGCTTTCCGAAAGCGTGGACGCCGTAATACATTCAGCCGCCATAGTCAAGCATTACGGCCACTATGAAGAATTTTTCAGCGGCAACGTAGTTTCGACCGCGAATCTGTTGAAATTCGCTTCCGCCTCAAAAAAGAAAGATTTCAGCTATATATCCACCGTATCCGTCGCATCCGGAACTTTAGACGACCGTGAATTTGCCGTGTTTACCGAGTACGATACGGACTTCGGCCAGAAGCACGATAACTATTATCTCAAAACTAAATTTCTCGCCGAGAAGGAAGTCATAAACGCCAGAAACGCCGGGTTGAACGCCAGCATATACAGGGTCGGAAATATAGTGTTCAACTCCGACTCGGGGCTTTACCAGGAAAATATCGAAGACAACGCTTTTTATAACCAGATAAAATCTTATTTAAATATAGGCGCGGTGCCTGAAGCTCTCGACGAAGCTGAATTTTCGTTCGTGAATCATCTTTCGCGGGCCATATGCCTGCTGTTCGGCCGCGCCGGACTCGATAACGAGATTTTTCACATATGGAATCCCGAAACCGTCAAACTTTCAGAGCTTCTGACCGACGAGGCGCTGGAACTTAACGTGGAGCGGCTGGAACTTAAAAAATTCATAGAACATTTATACGACAACTACGATAAAAAGGGTATGGCTGATTATATAGGCCAGATCATGACGCACATGGGCTGGCTCGACGACTCCGATAAAAAGGAGGCGTACTTCAGCGTGCTGTCGGATAAAACCGAAACGATCCTGCGGCGGGCCGGTTTTGAATGGCCGAAGCTCGAGACCGAAAAACTTTCTAAGATGATCACGCGCGCGTTTGGCGAAAGAATAGATTTTCTAAGGAATATTTCCGTATTTTCGTCATTCAGCGAAGCCGAGCTCATAAAAATAGCCGGAACGGCCCGTCAGAAAGTCTTTAAAAATAACGAAGATTTGCTGTGGGAAGGCGTTTACAGTAACGAGTTTTACGTTTTAATGGACGGCTTTATAGAAATATGCCGCAACTCCATCGACGGATGGACCGGGACGCTTATGGTGGCCGGTCCTCAGAGCATAGTCGGCGAGGAGAATTTCGTTTTGAACAAGCCTTCCACCATTACGGCGGAATCCATAATGGGCGATTCGCTGGTGCTCGCGTTTAATTTTGACAGAATCAACGGGCGCATAATGAAAAATCCGCGCGCCGTTAGCGAAATGCTCAAGCTCATGGCCGAAAAGATAACCAGGCTCGAAAAGCTTATTGTGAGCATGGGATAGCCGGCCGGGGTTACGCCGGCTCCCGAGCCTGTCAGGGGGAGGGGTTATTTCGACATTTCCACGAGATGCTTCCAGTAGCGGACGGGCATGCATCGTTTCTGGAGTTTAGGATTTATTCGAGTTTCTATGACGAGGCTTTTGAGGAATGCCCGCCAGAGGTCCTGGTAGAGGTCTTCTTTTTCCGCCGATTGCGGCGCGGCGTTTAATGAGATGTCCACGATCGACCAGTTCGCGCCCCGGCCTTGTCCGTTGTTTAAGGCCGCTATGCCGCGTTTCAGATCGTGTATCATCCAGGGTTCGCCCGGGAGTCTGTGCGCAAAATGCGGCGCCACGAGGCCTATTACGTTGTTGTCGGGCTCTATGCTGGCGTAATAAAGATGTCCGGCCGGATTTTTTGAATCGGCCGTTCCGGTTTCCACTTTTTTGAATCTTATAAGCCCGAGCAGCCTGTGTTTTTCGCAGTGCAGTTTGTCGCGGAGTTTATGCACGCCTATAACGCGCGGATCATGAAGAAATTTGTCGACGGCGCGGCCTTTTTCGACGCCAAAGCTGAAGTAATCGTAAATTACGCCGCCGTGGTTTTCGGATTCGGCTAAAAAGGCATAGAAGATATTATGCATGGCGTCCAGAGAAATGAAATTAGATATTATATTTACGGCGCCGGCAGCCATGTCCGGGTCGGTTTTTACGGTGATTTTTTCGGCGAAAAGCCCGTCTTCGAATTCGCTTTCCGCCGCTATGGCTTCGGGCTTAACGGCGGCGCAGTGGGCCGTAAAAAGCGCCGTTAAAAGTCCGTCGAAGCTGTCGTCGTATATGTACGTCGCGCCCATTTAAAATTCCCCCGTTACGGCCGCGCTTATATTGGTTGAAACGTCGTGCGGAACGTCGTTTTCAAAAAGTAAAAGCTGGTCTTCGTCTTCTTTTTTCTTTTTCAGTCCGGCTGCGCCGGAGCCGGGGAGCGCCGGGGGTGGCCCTATTAATTTAACGCGCAGCGAGCTTTCTTCGAATACCAGTTTTTCGTAATATTTACCCGAGCATGTTATGAAATATTTAGCGCGCTTCAAAACCACTCCCAGCCGCTTTAAATCGTCGAAGTTAAGGGCGTGCACGCGCCTGGCCGTGACGATTTTTTTGGCGGAGCGCACTCCTACGCCGGGTATTCGTAATATGGTTTCGTAACTCGCGCGGTTGATCTCGACCGGGAAATTTTGAAGATTATTGATCGCCCATGCGGCTTTGGGATCGAGAGCGGCGTCCAGCTGAGGCCGCGCGGGGTTGACCAGCTCGTCGGCGAGAAATCCGTAGAAGCGAAGCAGCCAGTCCGCCTGGTAAAGCCGGTGCTCGCGCAAAAGCGGCGGCTTGGATATGACGGGAAGTTTAGGATTGTCTGAAACTGGAATATAAGCGGAATAAAATACGCGCTTTAAATTGAACTTATCATAGAGCGATTCGGATAGTTTTATGATTTTATAATCCGGTTCGGGCGAGGCGCCTATTATAAGCTGCGTGCTCTGGCCCGCCGGAACGAACTGCGGCGCTTTGTAGTTTTTTTTGTGCTCTTCGGCCTTTTCTATTATTTCGGCGCCGATGCGTTTCATCGGCAGAAGTATATTTTCTTTATTTTTTTGGGGCGCGAGCGCCTTGAGGCTCTCTTCACTCGGAAGTTCTATATTTACGCTCATTCTGTCGGCGTACATTCCGGCTTCGGATATAAGACTGTAATCAGCGCCAGGTATGGCCTTTAAATGGATATAGCCGTTGAACTTCTTTTCGAGCCGGAGTTTTTTTACGGCAAGAAGCATTCGCTCCATGGTGTAATTGGCGTTTACTTCCACGCCCGAGCTTAAAAACAGGCCCTCTATATAGTTTCTTATATAAAAATTAATGGTAAGATCCACGATTTCATCTACGGTAAACGACGCGCGCGGCACTTCGTTGGTCGCGCGGTTTATGCAGTACGCGCAATTATAGATGCAATTATTGGTGAGAAGCACTTTTAAAAGGGATACGCAGCGCCCGTCGGCGCCCCATGTGTGGCAGATGCCGCTTTCGGCGGCGTTGCCGATGCCGCCCGCGGTATTCTGACGGCTGCTCCCGCTCGATACGCATGAAACATCGTATTTAGCGGCGGCGGACAGTATTTTAAGCTTGTCTTTAACGTCCATAAACGTACTCCGGTCAAATTAAAGTTTCTATGTTTTTATTATAACATAAAATTTAAAGTTTGTCGAAAATATTTTCGAAAAAAATTATAAAAGGATCCCCGGATTTCTTATTAAGTAAAGAAAATCCGGGGATTTATAAATCCTTAAATAATAGTGTTTTGAAGGTAATTGTAGAGAGAAGTTTTATTTGCGGTGATCAGCAGTTTTTTTCTTATGCTGTTGCGGTGATTTTCGGTGGTCCTGATTGATATGTTAAGCATTTTGGAAATTTCTTTGGATGAATATCCCTTTTTGATGAGAGAGCATATTTTTAATTCGCGCTGCGTGAGTATAGTTTTTAAATTGACGGCGTCTTTATCGGACGAGGCGAATATAAGCTCTTTGGTTTTTTTTACTATAAGCTCGGGCGCTATTTTCAAGTAATTAGAGTATACCGATTTATGGCCGCCTTTGATCTTTAAAAAATAATCGCTGATCCGTTTATATATGTCTTTTTTAATTTTTTCTTTTTCAGTTTCGACCTGGTTGATAACTTCGGTCAGGGCAGTGTTTTTATTATCCAGTTTGGCGGTAGCTTCGAATAGCTGTTTTTTGAAATCGGATATTTTTCTTTGAAGCGATATCATTTCCGTTACGTCGTTCATTACCGCGTATATTATATTATCGGCTACGGTGAAGGTGACTTCGATATTTTTTTTAGTGCCGTCGGCGCAGCTTATGGAGTAATATTCGCGCATATCCGATTTTGTTTTGATTATTTGCTTTACTTCGCTGTTCCACTCGTAATCTACTTTTTTACGGTATTTGGCGTCGGGATAGGCTTTTTTTCGCCATGCCGAAATCGTGGGGATATCGCTGAGCTCGTAGCCGAAAGTCTGTGTGAATTTTGGATTAATGTAAATGATGTCGCCGTCGCAATTGCTTATTCTTACAGGCACGGGAAGTTTTTCGACTATATCTTTATAAAATTGTTCGATTTTATTTTTTGTGTTTTGCATAAAAACAGGTTATACGGTTTGTAAAATCTAAATGGAAAACTTCTGAAATACATAGTAATTAAAGCTTCGCTTTCAGGAGGCATATAATAATATCATATTTTTTGTATAATATCAAACATAATAAATATGGTGTGTCAAGTTAAAGTTAAAATGTCCGGTTTTTATTTAAGTAGAAATGTCCGGTTTTGGTTCGCGGCCTTCCCCGGTCCCCCGGGTTGCGGGCCTCCGGTTCTCCCGCACAATGGCCACGAAGCGTAGCGAGTGGCCATTGTG
>JAKPTH010000540.1 GCA_029571125.1 bacterium | reverse complement strand
AGAACAGGTCGCGCAGATGGTTAAAGTGCTCACCGGCCTGGCTGAAATACCCAAACCCG
Source organism: bacterium (assembly GCA_029571125.1). Lineage (GTDB taxonomy): Bacteria > Muiribacteriota > UBA9980 > UBA9980 > UBA9980 > UBA9980. The sequence goes on along the minus strand of JAKPTH010000540.1, from coordinate 15,633 downwards.
ACGACGCGGCGGATGCAATAGCGTGCGCCATATGTCATATTCAATCGGCGCCGTTTCTGGAGGCCGCAAAAAGGGCCGTTTTAAAAGCGGTCTGAAAGCCTGCTCGGAACGCCGGCGCAAAGCGAAAGCATAATATTAAAATTATATTGCGATAAAAAGACATAAAAACGGTTTTATGTCTTTTTATTGTAATGAAAAGCGTTAAAATTAATAATTTTTATTGAAACCGGGCGCGTTATGATATATTCGATCAAGGGAATATTACTGGAAAAACAAAAGGAATTTATCGTCGTAGAGGCGGGTCAGATCGCATACGAAATAATTTTTCTAACTTCGGCCTACGGCCGCCTGCCTGAAATAGGCGGCGAGGTGGCCATTTATACTCAGTTTCTAGTGCGCGAAGACGGCTATCTGCTTTTCGGTTTTTTATCCACCGAGGATAAAAAAATATTCAACACTTTGCTTTCTGTTCCTTCGCTGGGGCCTAAAACGGCTTATAACATAATGAACGTTCTTCCGGTGGAAAAACTCATAGAAGCCATTTTGAAAGAAGACGAAAAATGTCTGACTCAGGTTTCGGGAGTGGGCGGAAAGACCGCAAAACGCATAATACTCGAGCTCAAAGATAAAATATCCAAGATGAGCCAGTCCGCAAAAGATAAAGGCGGCTTTGCCGGCGGGGCTCCGTCTTCGGGATTCGCCTGCCTCGATTCCCTTTCGGAAGCCAGGCTCGCTCTCGGAGCGCTGGGATTCGCTTACGCCGAAATCGAGCGCATGCTCGCCGCCATATCCAAACAACTCGATATTTCAAGCGTAACTACGGAAGAAATTCTTAAAATGGCCCTTAAAAAGCGTTGATTCTATAAAATCGTGCGCGGTTCGGCGTGCGCCTTAATTATAATATAATGATATGGAGAAATAAATGGCCCAGGGCGAAGACTTTTTAAACCCAAATTTTACCGAAGCCGACAGGCATAGCGACATCAGGCCGAAAACTATCGATAAGTTCATAGGCCAGTCCAAGGTGAAGCAGAAGCTGCAGGTTTATATGCAGGCGGCCATGAAGCGCGGCGACGCTCTGGATCATGTTCTGCTTTGCGGGCCTCCCGGCGTCGGCAAGACCACCCTGGCCAATATAATAGCGTGCGAGCTCGCCGTCGGAATCACCACGACTTCCGGGCCTATCCTTGAACGGCAGGGCGATCTGGCCGCAATTCTTACCAATATAAGCCCGCAGTCGGTTCTTTTCGTGGATGAAATCCACCGCATCAACAGAACCGTCGAAGAGATTTTATATCCCGCGCTCGAAGATTACAAACTCGATATTATTCTTGGCAAGGGGCCCGCCGCTAAAACCATAAGGCTCGATCTGCCGAAGTTTACGCTTATCGGCGCGACCACCCGTCAGGGAATGCTCAGCGCGCCCTTGCGCGACCGTTTCGGCGTGGTCCTGTTCATGGATTATTATGAAACCGAAGATCTGGTTGAAATACTAAAAAACGCGTCACAGACGCTTAACGTTAAGATAACCGACGACGGCGCGTTCGAAATCGCCAGACGCTCGCGCGGCACTCCGCGCATCGCCACCAGGCTTTTAAAGCGCGTCAGGGACTTCGCGGAAATTAAGTACGAGGGAGTCATAGATAAGAAAGTCGCCGACTACTCGCTCAACCTTCTCGAAATAGACCAGCTCGGTCTTGACGCCATAGACAATAAAATACTCAGCACGGTCATAGAAAAATACGACGGCGGCCCCGTTTCCGGCGATACCATATCCATTTCCGTAGGAGAGGATTCCGACACGATTTACGACGTATACGAACCTTACTTGATCAAGCTCGGATTTTTACAGCGCACTCCGCGCGGCCGCGTCGCTACCAGACTCGCCTATAACCACCTCAAAATAGCTTATAACAAAAAAAGCGACGGCGCTTTTGCCGCCGAACAGCAGCAATTATTTTAATTTAATAATTTTTTACCTTAATAAATAATAGTTAAAGCCGATAAATGAAAATATGAAAAGATATTTTTACGCGCTTTTATTTTTATTTATGTTCCTGGCTTCGCCGAAGGCCGGTTTTATCGATGCTGAAGCGTACGCCGCTATCGGATCCTCCGAGAGCTACTTTAAAATCGCGGTCGTCAGAAACGCTTCTAAAATAGATGTCAGCAACGTCGATTATAACGCTTCGAAAGAATATTGCAGGCTTTTCGAACGAAATAAAATCGCGAAAAATTTTACCGTCAGCGTTTCCTGCTCGGGCGGCTCCCTTGCAGTTAACGGTAAAAAGGTAGGCGCGGCGAGCGTATTGATTTATCCGAAGAAAAACTCATATCTGAAAATAAATTCAAAACCTTACAGGGGAAAATTTCTTATAAAAGTCGATTCCGGCTCGGTTACCGCCATAAACCATGTCGCGCTCGAGGACTATCTCAAGGCGGTAGTGCCCTCTGAAATGGAGCAGAACGCGGATATCGAAGCCTTAAAGGCTCAGGCGGTCGTGGCAAGGACTTACGCTCTGGCTACCAGAGGAAAGCATAAAGCTGCCGGGTTCGATCTCTGTAATACAACATGCTGTCAGGTTTATAAGGGCGTCAGCGAAGAAAATCCCCGTACGAGTAAAGCCGTCGACGGCACTAGAGCGCAGGTAATATATCATTCGGGCAAGCTCATAAACGCTTATTATTCGGCTTCATGCGGCGGTTATACGGAATCGGTAGAGGAAGCCTGGCCGGGAGCGCTTGCCGTAAGGTACGCCAGGGTAATAGAATGCCCGCACTGCAAAAAGGACGCTAAAATGTCATGGACATATAAGATATCGCAAGAAGAGTTCGTTAGAAAGATGAGAAAAGCCGGATTCGCTATCAACGGCGTAGATTCGGCAAGGCTCTACGATAAAACCCGCTCGGGAAGGTTTAATACCGTTGAAATGAAGGGAAGTTTCGGAACGCTTTATTATTCGGCGGAAATATTCAGAAAAGTATTCGGCAACAACAATATAAAGTCTTCGTTTTTTAATATTGTTATAGACAGGCCAAAATCTGTAACTAAAAACTTTAAATTTAACGAAATTGATGATATAATTAAAGCGAGAAACGATTATAACAACGATTTATTAAACGGACATATAACCTTTAAAGGCTCCGGCTACGGTCACGGCGTTGGAATGTGCCAGCACGGCGCAAAAAAAATAGCCGCTTCCGGAGGCAACTTCCGTCAGATAATAAATTATTACTTTACAAAAGAAGTTAATATAAAAAAAATATATTGAAATAAAGAAGTGCAGGTGAAAAACTATGTTTAGTTTTGGGTCGTCAAAATCGGCAATTGGGCTTGACGTAGGGACTTATTCGGTAAAAATGGTGCATATGAAAAAAGGCAGCGCGGAGCCTCAGATATTGAGCTTCGGCATCGCTCATTTTCCTAACGAGGGCGCCGTGGCTTCCGACGGTCAGATCGTCGATCCGAACGCCGTTTCGGAAGTCATCAAGGAGTTGTTCAAATCTTCGAAAGTCAAACCTACGAACGTCGTAACATGCCTTTCGAACCAGAATATCATATCCAGGTTTATAAAAGTGCCTATGATGGCCGATAACGAGCTTGAAGAGGCCGTCAAATACGAGGCGGAGCAATACGTTCCTTACGCCCTGGATGAAATGAACCTGAGCTTTTACAAGCTTTCTCAGGTCGAAGAAGACGGCATCGCGCAGCATTTCATACTGCTGGTGTGCGCGCAGAAAGACATACTTAAAAATTTCCTCAATACTCTTAAAAACGCTGCGGTTACGCCTCAGGTAGTTGACGTGGATAACCTTGCCATCATAAATTCGCTCGAAAAAGCCATCCGCCCCGACGAAGTTACCGCGATAATCGATATAGGAGCCAGTTCGACCAATATAAACATTATCAAGGAAGGCGTGCTCAAATTTACGCGTAATATTTTAATCGCCGGAAACAATATAACCAACGCGATAATGAACGTACTCAAGCTGGATTTCGCTCAGGCGGAAAATATCAAGACCGAAGAAGTGGTCGTATCTACGAGCGAAGACAGCGAAGATAACGACGTATCGGAAGTGGTAAGAAGCATCATCGAAGAGCTCGCTTCTGAAATAAGACGCTCTTTCGATTATTATAAAGCGCAGCACCGCGAACATACCATAAACAGGATACTGCTTTCCGGCGGCACTGCGAAACTTAAAAATCTCGATGTGTTTTTGGCTAACGAATTGGGCGTCGAAGTTGAAAAAGCCAATCCGTTAGAAGGAATAGTCGCAAACGTGGCTAATGTCGATCAGTTGAACGAGCACCTGCTTGAATTGACGGCGGCAATCGGCCTCGCGCTTCGTGAGGTGATGTAATAATGATTAGAATTAACCTGCTTCCGCAAAAGAAGCGGATGCAGCTGCCTAAAATACCGATAGGAACTATTTTGGGCGTGCTGATACTTATAGGGCTCGGTTATTATCTGTGGGTCGTCCAGGAAGAAAATTTTCAGGCGCAGCTCGAAGATCTTCAAAATCAGATAAAAGAAAAAGAAAGAAAGAAAAAACAGGTGCTCGCGGATAAACAGGAAAAATTATCCGCCATAGATCAGCAGATCAATTTGTACCGCCAGCAGGTAAACCTTATAAAAAGGCTCATCGGCGCGGACATGGTCGCATGGAGCGTCGTTTTCGAAGACCTCACATACCTCGTGCCCAAGGAAACTGTATGGCTTAAAAGCTTCCAGTGCGAAGGCGAAGCCAAGATACTTATGCAGGGAACCGCGCGAAGCGATCCGAATTTAGATCCCAAGAAGAACGAAGGCAAAAAAATAATGACCTCCATAGCTAAATTCATCGAAAATCTCGACGAGTGCTATTATATAGACAACGTTTACCTGTCGAGCTCTCAAAAATCGCAAATGCATGGCCAGGACATCTATCAGTTTTCTCTGTCCGCTAAAATCGATAGAACCAAGAAAAACAGCGGCGATTCAGAAGGCGCCGGCGGAAGTTCTCCCTCCGGAGGCGGCGCTCCCGCGGGCGGAAGCTCAGGTTCTAATGGAGGTGGCGAATAATGAATAACACCAAGATAATGATATTTATATTGTTCATAATAATAGCCGCGTCGATGGTCGGCGTGTGGTATTTCGTGAACTACAAGGAATTCGAAATACAGTACGAAGACAGAATGGCCACCATAGAAAGCCTCGATAAAGCTATCGCCAACGCCGGACAGGTCGAAGAAGACCTCAAACGTAAAAATACCGAACTCGCCGAAGTAAAAGAAGAATTCGAAAAACTTAAAAAGAAGGTCCAGGTGAGAGTCGATATACCTAAACTGCTCAAGGAAACAGAGCAGGCCTCTCTGGACACTAAAGTAAAGTTCAACGAAATCAAGATAGAAAATCTCGTGCCTTACGAGGGCTATTCCGAAATTCCTATAGAACTTCAAATCGTCGGCGGCTATCACGATCTCGGAAAGTATTTAAGGAAACTTGAATATATGAAACTGTTCAACGTTAACGCCGGTACGCTTCAGCTGCAGCCTTTTATCGGCCGCGAAGGCTCGAATAAAGTGGAAATCAATATGACGCTAAACGTAAAATCTTTCGTTTTAAACGATACCGGGGGGTTATAAAATATGAAAGAATTAATATTAAAAAAGAATATATCAATTTTAAAAGCGGCGCTTTTTTTATTCGTAGTTTTCTGCCTTTTGAGCTGGATAAATTTTGCGGTAGCCCAGGACGAAGCGGCTCCAGCGCCGGCGGCTGATGCAGCCGCTGGCGAAACTCCCGCGCCGGCGGCACCCGCCGCCGAAGGAGAAGCGCCGGCCGCCGCATCGCCCGACGCTCCTGCTGCAGGAGCGGAAGCGCCAGCCGCCGCCGAAACTCCGGCTGCCGCTCCGGCGGAAGAAGTCGAAGAGCCTTTCAAGGAATATGAACCCAAGGATAAAAGCAAAGACCCGAAAGATCCGTTTAAACCTCTGATCGCGCCGCCGCCGCCCGTAACTCCGCCGCCGCAGCAGGCTATCAACATCCAGCAGAAAAAAGAAGTACAGGTTCCGCCGCTGCCTATAAAAGTTACCTTTATCGTAGGATCCGACGCTAAAAAAGTAGCCGTGCTTCAGCTGAATAATAAAACTTACGATATGTCCGCCGGCGAGCAGGAAGATTCGGGGCTTTTCAAGGTCCTCGAAATCAGCGATACAAAGGTTAAAATATGGGATTCGAGAGTTCAGAAGGAACGCGATATACCTCTGCAGGGCATGTAAGACGAACTAACGTTTAATTGTTGAAATATTATATAAACATCTATCAAGTTTTCGAATTAATTTACGATATACATTCATAGCACTAAAAGCAAAACGATATTTTTTTTAATAGTTGTATAGTCAATAACAAATTTTAATCAACATACGAAGAATCAAGGGAGGTATCTTATGAACCACAGGTCTATCAATTGCAATCGTTTCGGGCCGCAAGCCAAAAACGGCCTCGCGCTTGCAATTTTTATTTTTTCCATCGTAGTAGGGCAGATGGCGCTGATAACGCCGTTATGGGCGCAAAGCGGAAGCTCCAACGAATATATTTCGATGAGCACGCAGGGCGCGGGCGAAGATATTCGTCAGGTAGTTAAAACGATCGCTAAGCAGGCTAACGTCAATATCCTCTGCGACAGATCGGTTTCCGGCAAAGTCGTTTTTTCGCTGAAAGACGTTTACTATGAAACCGCTTTGCAGCTTATCGCTAAAACCAATAACCTCGCGGTAAGAAAAGAAGGAAATACTTTTATTATCGGCCAGGCCAAAAACCTCGCGGAAGGTTTCGACAGAAACACCACCAGAAACTATAAACTTAATTTCGCGAAACCCGAAGACGTTCAGAAAACGATATCCGAAGTCTATAAATCGACGACCGGTACGCCGTTGAAAGTCGCAGTGGATAAACGAATCAACTCTATCGTCGTGCAGGGCACCAAAGAACAGCTCGATCAGATTTCTGAACTCGTTAAGCAGCTCGACGTGAAAGTTCACCAGGTATTAATCGAAGCCAAGATAGTCGAAGTATCGACCACCGGCTTACGCCACATCGGCATGAACTGGGGATGGGGCGCAGGCGCTTATTCCGAAGGTAAAACGTCGGTGGGTACGGGTAAGATCGCTGCAGTTACTGAAGCGCAGGCTAAAAACGCCAGCTCGGCTTCATATCGCCCGGAATTAAACAGCCTTGCTTTAGGCGGCCAGTCGGACGTTTTCAAGCTCGGCGATTTTTTCAGAGGCCCGATGTTCTTCGAAGCTACGCTGAACGCTCTTGAAACAAGCGGCCACGGCAAGACTCTCACTAATCCTAAAATAGCCACTCTCAACGGCCAGAAAGCCAATATCGAAGTCGGCAGAAAGATAGCTTATTACACCGGCGGCGATCAGGGCGCGGGCGAAAAAGACGTAGGCGTTAAACTTGTCATCACGCCTCAGATAAACGACGAAGGCTGGATCACGGCTGAAATCGCTCCTGAAGTAAGCTTCCTCGAAGGTTACGACGCCGCTACCGGCAAGCTTCCTCTTATAGGCCGAAGAATAGCCAACACCGTCGTAAGGGTCAAAGACGGCGAAGAAATACTCATAGGCGGCCTCATCGACGAGGCCGGAACCTCCGATTCGTCCAGGTTCCCAGTGCTCGGAAACATTCCGCTGCTTAAAACTTTCTTCTCCAGTAAAAAGAACGATGAAAGGACCCAGCAGCTGATTATCCTGGTCAAGCCTTCAATAATACCGGAGCAGGAAAGTTAGCTTAAGGCTTAAAAGCCGGTCCGGTTGAAAAATAAAAAAAGCCCGTAATAAACGGGCATAAACATAAAAAAACCGCCGTAACCCGGCGGTTTTTTTATGTTTTAATTATGCGCGATAAAATTTTAATCGATCGTTAGGTTATTTTATAAGCTGATTGAAATCGCTAATCTTCTATGTCGTCGCCACCGTCGAGCGCGGCCTGTTTTTCGTTTAAAACGTTTTTCAGCTCTTCCCATTCGGGATATACTTTTATTGCCATATCGTATATTTCGCGGGCCGATTTTTCGTTGCCTGCGGCCCGGAATGCCCTTATCAGAGTTATGTACATATTGCCCAGCCTTTTATCTACCGTCAATGCCTGGTTTAAGAGGCGGAACATTTCGGAAGTGTTCTGCTTTTCGTATTGGGCGTAAAAGGCGTCCTCTACGGGCTGCAGCTTCACGAAAGCTTTATAAAGTTCGCCGCCGATACGGTTGAGTATGGCTTCTTCGTCTTTATCTATTTTAAGGTTATATTTGTCGTAATCCATCGAAAGCTTGTCGTCCAATTTATATAACTCGAAAAAATCGCCATGGATCGAACATCTGGCTATAACTTCGTTGTTCTGAGAATCGTTGTTTTTATCGATAGCGATGCTTATCGTTCCGTTTGACGGGCAGCTCACGGGTTCGTTCAATAATTTTTTGCTTTTCAGCAATTCGAAATCTACCATTGAAGGCAGCTGCATGTTTTCATATAAAACCTGAAGCAGGCTCGCCGTTTTATATACAGCCCTCGTATTTAAATAACATTTGCGGCGGTTTTCGTTCATTTTAATATAGCGTTTTTCGGATATCGAATTGATTTTAAGCTCGCCGTCGGAATTTTTTATAAGGTTGAATTCCTGCCTGACGGTTTCGTCGCCGCCTTCGTAAACGCAGGCTGCTTCGCCGTAATTGTTAACGCTGAGAGTGCGCTTATAATTTTTAATTATATATTTGTCTACCATGTAAAAATTACCTATGCATTCTTCGCCCACTTCCGGCGTCGTATATCTTTCATAACTTTTATCGCCCGCCAGAAGGGCTTTCAAAAAATTGTCTATTACTGATTTCGCTTTTTCAAATTCGGCGTTCGAAAGAAATGCGTCTCTTGCTTCGGAGGAAACTTCTTCGCTGTCGGCGGGAGACGGCGCGCAGTATGCCGCGGAAGAAAAAAAAGCCGAAGCGATCAAAACGGCTGACAGTAAGATGAAATTAAAGCTATAACTAAGGCGGTTTCTTTTATTTGCGGTAAGATTTTTATTAATCATTTTTTCACCCGTATATTTTTTTTATTTTGACCAGTTACTGAAAAACTAATTATATCACAATTTTATGCCGATATCAAGATAATATGAAGCTAAAATTCAGAAAGCTCAATTTAATAATTTTTATTATTTTAGCCGCGCTGTCAACGCTGCCGGCATTCGCCTCAGCCGGGCCAGGCGAGCCTACAAACTTCAAACTTTGCGGATATGTTTCATGCCAGAAAACTTCCGCTCCGATAGCTAAGGCCGAAGTTAAAATACGCGGCAAAAAGAAATCTATAAAAACGTCGGCGAACGGCTATTATGAGATGGACCTCGCGGCAGGGGAACGGATAATCGTTTTTAGTAAAAAAGGCTTTAAAGACGAAGAACTGATCCTGACCGAAACCGATTTTGATCCGCTTGAACGTAAAATCACTAGAAACGCGGCGATGTGCCCGGTTGAAAAAAGCCTTAAAATAAGAGGGCGCCTTATAGACCGCGTGAGCGGTTCCGGCGTTAAAGCCGAATTAAGGATTAACGAAGAAATAGTCATTTCCGACTATGAGGGTTATTTTGATTGCGAAACGCATTGCGGCGCGGTCGATATTAAAGTTTACAGCAAAGCTCACAGGCCGTATTCGAAAACATTCAAAAAAGGCGATATCGATTATTTTAAAAGCGGTAAGGAACTGGAAATCTTTTTACAAAGATACACTTTTTACTCTACCGTGTCAGGAAGCGTGCTCGAGAAAAAAGAAAAAAAGCCGATTTACGAGGCGGTAGTCGAAATCGCCGGCAAACGAGTCCTTACCGATAATTACGGCCGTTTTGAGATGGAGCTCGACGAATCGGGAATTCAAAAGTTGGTTTGCGCGAGCGAAGGCTTTGAAAAGATCAGCAGGACAATAAAAATCAAGGCCGGACGAAATAAAATAAAAATTTATATGAACGTAAAAGAAAAAGGCCTCATCCAGCAGCTGCGGGAGAAATATGAAAAAGAAAATCTTTATTAGCTATACGATCGTTAAGCTTATCGTAATAATTTTGTTCAGCACGGGATGCATTCAAAAAGATCGTGACGTATTCTGGGTCGATAACAATTTCAGCGATGACGAACCAGTAAAAGCCGTTATGACGCTGATGAAGGATTCCATCAATAAACGCGAAATAAGCCCGCTTCTTACATGCTTTGACGAGTCCCTCAACTTTCCCGGATACTTTAAATCCGTCGATAAAAGTCACATATCGAACGCTGATGTATGATTACATGGATTTTTTCAAAAAAATCGAATCGATAGGTTACGAGTTTAACGATCAGTATATCATAATGAGCGAGCATACCGCAAAGGTTACGATTAAGCTTCGCAAACGCTATAAAGCGGTGTCGCCTTTTTCGCACAACGTGGATAATACGGTGGACGAAACTGTCATAATAACTAAAAATTCTTCGGGAGCCTGGAAGATCACAAAAATCAGCGAACTTTTGCCTCCACGGATCTATTGACCGTTTAGCAGTCGCCGCGGACCGGAAGAGTGAAGATAAAGCGGCTTCCGCGGCCTTCTTCGCTTTCAACGCTTAGCGTTCCGCCGTTTTTTACCACGAAATCATTGCAAAGTATAAGGCCGAAACCGCTTCCGCGCTCTCCTGCGGTTCCGCGCGATACTATTTTTTCCCCTATTTTAAAAAGTTTGTCTATGGTGGCCTTGCTCATGCCCACGCCGTCGTCTTCTACCGTTATCTTTACGCATTCTTCGACAAGCCCGGCGCTTATTTTGACAGTCCCTCCAGGCCGCGTGAATTTTATGGCGTTATTTATAAGGTTTCGAACGACGGCCAGCATCATCGAACTATCGGCGAATGCCGTCAGATCGCATTTCTGATATTGCAGGGTTATATTTTTATTTATTGCCGGTCCGCTCAGCAGATTTACGTTAGGCTCTATAAAAGAATCGACGCTGACGTTCGCGCGCGAGGCAGTGATTTCACCGCTTTGCATTTTAGCCCACATTACGACGCTGTCGATCAATTTAATTACGGCCGCTATCGAATCTTTAATGCCGTCGAGCGTCATGGCCTTTTTTTCATCGCTGAGCATATTTGCGCGCAGCATATCTATGAGCATAGAAAATGAAGCCATGGGACTTTTTAAATCGTGCGCGAGTATGGTTAGAAATTTATCCTTTGTGCCGATCAGCTGCCGGAGATTTTCTATGTTGCGCTTCTTTTCCAGCGTCGCCGAAAGAACGTTGGTGAGCGGAAAGAGAAGGGAAATAACGTATTCGTCCCACAGCGGATCGGAGCCGGCACAGGAGAATATAATGAATCCTGAATATGAGTTGTTTATATATAAAGGCAGCGAAAGAAGCCGTCCGGCGCCAAGCGAACCGATATATGATTTTATTTCTTCGTGCAGCGAAGAATTTTGAGGATAATTTATCATCACTTCCTCGCTGAGGCATTTTTTCCAGGAGGGCAGACCGGCGTAGCTGAACTCTTCCGCAACGGGCGGCGCGGCTTCGGCGTTAAATTGGTAAACGATTTTAGCCGCTTTCGGCGAAACGTCCTCGAAAATCAATACGCGCTGAAGATTGAGCCGCCGCGAAACCCGTTCGCAAACCATCTGAAAGCAGTCGTTAAAATCTTCGATTACGAAGAAAAGCTGAAGCGCCTCGGAAATTATCGATTGAAATTCGCGCTTGAGCTGCCTTTCGCTTTCTATTTTTTTTCGCTCTTCCAGCTCTTTTTCTATCGTTTTTCTGGCCTCCGTAATAATGCGGTTGCTGCGCAGTACGTAAGCCAGGGCTATAAACAGGAACGCGATGAACCCTGTAAGCGCAACTACTTTGTAAATGTGCCGCTTGATTAACTTTAAAGGCGTCATGTTTCTGATCATAGCGAAATAGCCTATTTCTATTTCTTTTAAAAGATCCACTACCGCACTGTAATCGCGCGGCGGGTCCCATCCGCCGATTCCGGCGTCTTTTGCGGCTTTATCCGCGGCGCTGATTTTTAAAATTATTCCGGCGGCTTTTTCTGCAAGCTCTGGTTTGGTTTTTGGAAAGCAGGCGAATGCCCAGTGCGGATAAAGCTCAGTGCTTAAAATATACGGGAAATCAGGCTTTTCTTTGAAGTGCGCCGGCTTTAATATGCGCAGGTCTGAAATCTTTATTCTACCGGCTTCTTCCAGTTTCTCTAATGTGCCGGTTTTAACTGCGCCGGCGTCGCTTATTCCATTTAAAACAGCTACTACCGCAAGTTCTGATGCGCCGGCGAAATTGAACGACGCGAAATCGGTTTCGGGGTTGAACGATTCCTTCTTCAGCTCGTGCATGGCCGCGCTCCAGCCGCCGAGGCTGCCAGGATGGCTGGCTATGAATTTTTTGTTTTTCAGTTCCTGAAAGGTTTTAATGCCGCTTTGTTTTTTCACGAATACTACGCTGCCGCACTCCGAGGATGTTTTTCCGCCATGCTCCGCCTTCATGGTCGCCAGGCAGAACGCCCTGAATTCGGCCTGGACTTCGGCGAAAATCTGAGGGTCGCATATAAGAAATGCGATCGTGCCGGCTTCGATGTGCGTTCTTAAATCGTTGAACATCACCGGAATTATTTGAAATTTAAATCCGGGCATCGCGCCGCTCAAATGGTCCGCCGTCGCATCCCAGCGCCTGTGGCATGTTTCATTTCCTTCGTCGGCGAAAACGCCTATCTTTACAATCGTATCTTCGGCGCGTGAGACGGCTGGCCGAAAATAACAAGCGATAAATATAAAAAAAGCCAGAAAGGCTATGGGAATATGTAGATTTTTTAAAGGTTTCATATTAAACCTGCAGTTCTAGTTTTAATTTAAAGGATCTAATTTGAAATTGCCTTCCAGGTCTTCGTATGCGCTTCTCATAATTTCGGAGACGCTCCAGGCCTGACTGATGCATCCGGCCGGCCTGTGAGGTCTTTCCGCGTCGAAAATTTCGGATACGCTCATAAGGCCCGCATCATTAAGGTGCGGCTCGAAATTGCCGATAAGCCCGGAGCAAAAATCGAGCGTTTCGGGGTCGTAATTATTCACCCTCAGTTTCGCCGAGATAAAAGGGCCTATCAGATACGGCCATACCGTTCCCTGATGATATGCGCAGTCGCGCTCGTATCTTCCGCCTTCGTAACGCGGCTTGTATTCGGCATCGCCAGGCGCCAGAGAGCGCAGGCCGAAAGGGGTCAGCAGGTTTCTTTCGACAACGTCCACTACCTCTTTTGCGGTTTCGGCGTCCAGCGGAGAAAAAGGAAGAAATACCGCGAATATCTGGTTAGGCCTTATCTGCTTTGAAATATCGCCGGTATTTTTTCCATGTCCTCTTCCGGCGCAGTCTATTACATCGTAAAGGCCTTCGCGGGAATCGCTTTTGAATTTTTGCACGAAGTGATTTTTTACGTGGCCTATTAGAAATTCGTACTTTTTTTCGATATCGCGTTCAAGCAGTCCTAAAAAATATTTATACACGCATAAAGCGTTATACCACAGCGCGTTTATTTCGACTGCCTTGCCGCTTCTCGGCGTTACCACGAAACCGTTTACCTTTGCGTCCATCCAGGTGAGCTGCACGCCTTCGTCGCCCTGCGTTATCAGCCCGTCGGAGGCGTCCATTTTAATATTGAAATCGGTGCCGGATATGTAGTTGTCTATGATTTCCTGCATTGCAGAAACGGAATTTTCGATAAAGTAAAGATCTTTGGTGTAGCGGTAATATTTATATAAAGCGTAAAAGTACCACAGCGACGCGTCTACCGCATTATATTCCGGCGGGTCGCCGGAATTATCGCTGAAACGGTTTGGCACTATGCCGTTTTTTATGTTTTCAGAGAAAGTGCTTAAAATATCGCGGCATACGTCGAATTTTTTTGTGACCAGCGTCAGGCCGCATAGCGATATCATCGTGTCGCGTCCCCAGTCTGAAAACCAGTGATAACCGGCGATTATAGTTTTTTTGCCCGTGGAGCGGCGAGAAACTATAAACGAATCCGCGCTATAGGCGAGTTTTTTTATTATTTCAGGCCCGGACTCGAAACGGGCGGCGATTTCGGATACTCTCTTATCTTCGCTTTTTTCGAGTTTAGACGCAGAATTAAGGCCGGCCGGGTCCTCGTCGGACGCCGTGATATAAACGCTTTCGCCGGGCTTTAAAGAAACGCTGAACCGGCCCGGGCATAAAAGGTCTTCCGAGTTTTCTTCGCCTCTTTCGATTTCTTTGTAAAGTGAAAAATCACGGTTCCAGACTTCGTTGCGTTTGAAAACGGCGCGGTCGGATGTTAAAAAAAGGCTTTTTTCTGCAAAATTTGCGCCTTTGAAGACTACGGACAGGCTTTTGCCGGACCCTTTGATTTCATAAGCGAATCCTGGAGCCGACGCGCTGGTATTCGAATGAAAGTCGCGGAACGTGACCAGAGGATAAAGTTTTAAGGTGTACGGCCCGGGAGCGCTTTCAAGCGTATATTTTATGACTGTCGCGTTGCGCCCGTGAACCATGAAAATCTTCTTGGTTAAAACTATTTTATCGTCTATTTTATAAGTGAAAACCGGATTGGGCGAAAGCTCGAACTTTTCGAGATAAAGATGTCCGCGAGGCTGTATCACTTTGTTCGAATACATGTTGCAGGAAAGAAAATACTCTTCTTGCGCACTGGAAATTTCTTCCTCTATTTTTGACAGCAATAAATAACGGTCGACCGGCGGGTTGAAAGAAGCCGTCAGCAGGCCGTGATACTTCCTGGCGTTAGCGCCGGCGGCCGTGGAAGAAGCGAATCCGCCAAGACCGTTAGTTATGATCCATTCTTTGTGGCCCGAGTTTTCAAAAGCCGCCAGCGCATTTTTATCTAAAACAATTTTACTCAAATCGATCCCCTTTATTTCGCCTGCGGCGCGTACTGCTTCCATTGAGGGTTGGAAGCCGAATAAGATACGGCCATATTTTGAGCTTCTATCAGCCTGTCGTGCGTTGAAGGATGAGTCTGAAAGAGCCTCAAAAATGCAGGAGTTTTATCTTTTTCATATTTGTTTTTTAACTTGTCGAAGAACGCCACCGATCCGTAGGGATTGTATCCGGTCATCGTGGCATATTTAAACCCGTACCTGTCCGATTCGAATTCGTTTTCTCTCGAATACTGCATCGAAAGGAACATGTTGGCTATTTCCAGCGCCTGCTTATTGTTTTTGATAACTCCCGCTTTCGAGTTTCTTATGAAATAATCTATAAGAAGAGCTTTTTCAAATGCCTTTATGGAGTGGCGGCCAACCTGGTGGCCCATTTCATGGCCGAGAATGAAAGCGAGCTCGGAGTCGGAAGATATAAAATTCATCATTTCGCTTGTCACATATATCGCGCCGCCCGGTACGGCGAATGCGTTTACTTCGTTCATTTTTAAAATCTTAAAGCTGTATCCGATATCGCGCCGGTCCGAAACAGCGGCTATCCTTTCCGCTACGCGGTTGAGGCGCGCGTTCATGGCAGGGTCCTTATCCACGCCGTATAAAAGCTCGAGCGCCGCCGTGGTTTGAGCTCCTATCAGTTTTTCGGTCGATTGCTCGGCTTTGCG
>JAKPTH010000407.1 GCA_029571125.1 bacterium | reverse complement strand
GTAATGGACGGCGAAATAGCACCGGCGCCCGATTCACTTAAGATCCACATCGGCGCAGACGGAAAAATTTACTCCAGTTCGGGAAATTCCGAAGGAAATTACACGATTTTCAGGACCGTAAATTCCGTGCCGCCGGTATCTACCTTAATAGAAGAAAAAGGAAAGATGCTCGTCATTAACGCAACTGTAGCCACTACGGCTATAATGCCTAACGACAGCACCGTCGTAGGAGATATAATTCAGTGGGTAACCAACGATTCTACCGATGTGAACAATCCTAATATCGGCAACTATTCAGAAGGAAGCGTCATCGAAAAGCTCGTCGGCCTTGGCACACAGGCGTCGGCATATAAAAACCAGGTAAAACAAACAGCGGCTTCCCCCGTCGACATCTTTACCGAAAGCACCGGCGACTCCATGAGTTATCTAAAAGTCCTTTTCACCGGTCCCATCGTAGTTCCCAACGCCAGCCTTTCGCTTGCGACTTTTACGGAAATCAGCGGACCAACAATCGGCGGCAATAAAACTAACTCTAAAATAACTTCCGTCGCCGGCAAAACTACCACTAAAGCCAGCGTAGTACTAAAAATCGCCAACAAAGGCACAACCGACCTTCCGTCATTCAGCGTAACTCCCGGCACGACTAGATTTGTTTTAACATCGGCCACGACGAATGTTACAGACGCCTACGGAAACGCAGTTTTCCCTGCCGCGGGAGGCTCCGGACCTCTTATCAGCACAACCGATCAAACCGAAACCGACGATTAACAATAGTTAAATAAATACACTTCCGCCGGCGAATATTCAAAATGAAATCGCCGGCGGAATTATAAAAAAGGGCTTTTTTTATCGTACTGGTAAAATCAGTTGATTTCAAAAGAAGAAAGTGATTGAAGAGTTTAGATTGTAGTTATTAACTATTTAGTTTCGTTTCAGCAAGCCAAAAGACAGAGCCGCGGAGATTGAATTTTGTTATACCGCTAAACTTAGTTAGACCAGAAAGTCAATAAATTTCTTATTAAAAATCAGTTTCTTTCAGTCCAAGTTTAGCTGCAACTTCCGTTTTAGTAAGTCCAAGGCCGAGCATTATCTTTGCGGCCTCGATCTTTCCTTCGATCTTTCCTTCGATCCTGCCATTATTAAAAGCCGAATGCATTCTTGTAGCTATTACGTGCTCGGCTTTTTCGCGCGACTCTATTATGCCGCGCATCTTTCCATTTGAATTCGCTTTTTTTAAAACCGATATCGCTTCCATAACGCCCTCCTCTGATTCCAGTTCCTTCGGTAATTTCGCGCCTTCTTTGCCGTATATATCTCCAAATTTCAGTACATGCAGCCATTTTTCAAGCGGCGTGCGCAGCGACTTCGGCTTGTCTTTATCGAACTTGACCAGCTCAACAAATTGCAGCTCCATAGAATCGGTGAGCGTTCGCATCGATAATTCATTCGTGAACCTATAAACATTCTGCATCGCACGCTCTTGCGGCAAAAGCTCAAAATCAACTATCGATATGCCTATCGTCTTTTTAATTTCGGTGAACTTTCCGTTTTTTTTCAACTGGCCGGTGTAAAGTTTAGCTAAATAATATATGGCGCGCTCAATAAAATTTTCATGAGATAACAACTGCACTTCAATTGTGTAGCGTTTGCCTGCTTCGTCTTTTGCCTTCACATCGACAAGCGTGAACTTATCCTGCGTAAATTCAGCCAGATTGAACGGATTCATCATTTTGTCTATCGTTATGCGATTCGGCCCTTCGAGATGAAGCAATGCGTTCAAAAGATACGTCAGCAAACTCTTATTAGCTTCACTGCCAAATACGTATTTGAAAATTATATCGTTTAAAAAGCCGTATGTCTTATTTTCATCGGCCGCCGTGTTTTTTTTAACGGCAAGAGTAAGCGCCCTGCTTTTTCTCCGCTTTATATTTTTTGCGCCTTTCTTTTCTTTTAATTTATCTGCTTTAATTTTCACCATGAGTATATTATACCACATCAACAAGCTTTTGGCAAGATCGGCCGCTTAAAAAAGCCGTTAGCCTTATTTTTAGTAAATTAAAAATTCCAGAGTCAAATAATTTTATTTATATTTCTTAAATATTATGCTATAATAAGTATAGGCGTTTCATTTTTAAGCGCCTATATTTTTCTTATTTCTTGTCATTAAATTTTTTAATAGATGCAAGGAGCGTGGTATTTTATGCCTGAACTCAAATCACGAAACCTCAAGATCAAATTTTCATTTTTATTTATTTCCGCATTCATTGTCTTTTTATTGTTTTTATCGGCATCCGCATTCAAAGCTCACGCTTTTAATTATATAGGCACGGCAGGCACGCCCGGCATGCCCGACCCCTCAAAAGACCTGGTCAAGATAATAGCGCCTAACGCCGTAACCGACAATATTTTCATAGGCCAGCCGATCACCCAGCTTGATTGGTACGGCTCCGGGGGCCGCATCCTGCTTATGAATTTCGATAATTCTCCCGAAACCGATATTATCGTTGCCAGCCCCTATGGCGAATACCATTTTTCCAACGACTATTCGGGCATGTTATTAATCCACAAAGGTCCCGTCTCATCCAATGTGCCCGGCGCTTCTTACGGCTGGGACTGCGGCAACTGGAATAACGCGCCGAACACCACAAGCACAGGATTTATCCTTGGCCATCAAACCGGAGAGCATTCCGGCTACGCCGTCGCAGGCGGCACCATCGACGGAGGAAGGGCTATCGCAATAGGAAGGCCTTATGAAACAGGCACGCTTTCACAGGTAGCCGTTATCTTCTCCAGAGACATCAGCACCACCAATAAAACGCCTTCACCAATTAAAAACAACCTTATAGACATGTCCCAAACCGGCGATCCTACGGCAACAAAGGGCAAGACCGACATGAACAATTTCGGGCTTTTAATTAAAAACATTCCCGGCGCTTATGCGGCGGCAGGCCCGGCCACTCCCCCGATCAACTTTCTTCCGGTGAACGGAATGAGCCTTGCCTGCGGCGACGTTACAGGCGACGGCAACGAAGATATAATAATCGGCTGCCCGCACGACAACGGCAACGTCGGTTCGGTGTACATAATTAGCGGCGCGGGCGGGGGACTGTGGAACGATAACGATTACACCAACGCGCCGGTAACTATCGATCTCAACGTAAACCCTGGTCCTCCGGCAGTTTATAAAATAAGCGGCCTTAACGCCAACGATTATTTCGGCGCATCCGTTCTGGCGGCGGATATTTACGGCGGCAACGATAAAGAATTGATAATAGGCGCGCCCGGCGCGCAGGGAAAAGGCGGCGCGGTCATAATCGCCGACGCAAAATCCAAAATAACCGGCGGCGCCAATTTTTCAATTGCCGATGTCGCTCTCGCCGCTTTCGCGGTGGCAAGCCCCAATTCGTCAAACGGCAGGCGCATGGGACACGCCATGGCGGCGGGTAAATTCCACGATTCGGCCGCCGCCAAAAACGATCTCGTCATAACCGAATTCGTTGACGACGACAGCGCGTCGTCCGCTTACGTGGTTTACGGCAAGGTCGCGACCCCGGCTGCGGGCGCGGTCGTAACGGTAGATGTTACGATAAAACCCTTTAAAAACAATGAAAAGTTCGGCTACGCAGTGGCTTGCGGCGATATCAACGGCGACGGTTTTCACGATATAGCGGTAACCGCGCCGCGCGGATATAAAATCGATACGGAAGCCGGCGAACAGCGCGGGCGGGTCTGCGTAATTCACGGCATGCCCTACGCCAGCGGAACTATAATCGACCTCGCCGACGGCGCCAAACCTTTTTACGGCTCAATATTTCAAACGCAGGGCAATTACGGGCGCAACCATCAATCAACGGCCAACAATTATTTCGGCTTCGGAGTCGCTATCGGCGACGTCGGCGGCCCGGATACGCGAAGCGAGCTCATAGTATCCAGCCATTCGGAAGTGCCAAGCACCGAAGCTTTATTCAATAACGGCGGCATTTACGGAGCCACTTACGTTTTTTACACTTCTAAGTGCCCCAACACTCCAAACACCCAGCAGCTGGCTTCGCCCGGCTCCGGCACAAACCTTACCATAACGTGGGACAATTTCAGCGACCCCGAAGGCGATCAGATGACATGCTATCATGCCCAGCTTTCAACCGACCCCACTTTCGTAGATTTTTCCAAAATCATCGACAGCACGATAGTGGCCGTCGGCGGCAACACCACGCAGCATAATTTTGGAAACGTAAACGACGGCACATATTTTTATAGAGTCAGAGTCGGAGACTCCTGTTCTTTTTCACAATTTTCAGCGGTCAAACAGGTGGATATAGACAGCAACCCGCCCACTGCCGTAGACGACGTAGACAATATAAACGGACAAAATTTCCCCGCGGCCGGCATCAGAACGATTAAAGTAAGGGTAACCGACGGGGTAAAATGCGCCGACTGGGTCACCGCGGAAGTCTGGATCAAATCGCTGCACGACACCAACAAGAACAACGTGTGGGATCTCGGCGAAGGCGCTTCTATCCAGGCCAATCCCACGACGCCGCCCGCCGGAAAAATAACGCAGTATTCTTTTAACGTTGACGAAGGGACCGAAAATAACAGCATAAAGATCTATATAAGCGGCTGGGACGCGGCAAAAAATATAATCCCCGCCGGTATCGGCGGCAGCCGGACCACTCCCAAAATCAGCTACAGCGTTCATTCTACAGTGGGGCCGCTGGTATCCAACTGGTTAATCACTCCGCGCGACGGATTTAAAAAATATCCAAACGACGCCAACGGAAAATTCGTCAACGATCTTCAGCCGGTCATAACCGCACGCCTGTTCGACGAAGACCAGCCGCTGTCGAATATCAAGTTAAAAGTTCAGGGAACCGATCATACCGCTTTTCCGCCTCTTGAATATATCGATCCGCAGCTTAAATTCACTCCCGGCGGCGACCTCGTGGAAGGCACGCTGCCCGTAGAGCTTATATCCGCTCAGGACGCCTATGGAAATACTCTCCAGAATATAACCACGAAAGAATATTTCGTAATAGACAGGACGGGGCCGTCGGTCAAAGAGCCGAGCTGCCAGCCGGCCAACGGCGGCGGCACCGACCAGTCCCAGCCGCAGATAGTTTTCGCGCTCACCGAAATCGCAAACGGCGTCATCGGCTGCGGCGTGGCCGATTCGGTGGAAATAAAAGTCGTAAATAACGGCGTTACCACCGTGGTAACCTCTCTGAACGGCGCTTGTTTTGAAAACGGCATCCTCAACGCGCCTGGCGCTATAGTTATTACACCGGGAGCCGGCGGAGATTATAACATTACGCTCGACATGACCAAAACGACGCGAACGCTGGCAAGCGGAGCCACAACCGCCACCATCAAGGCATACGACCATCTGGGCAACCAGCTCGTCGGCCTCACATACGCGCTTAATTTTACCGTCAGCACCGTAGGACCGAGGGCCGAAAAAAGAGAGCCCCAGCCC
>JAKPTH010000513.1 GCA_029571125.1 bacterium | reverse complement strand
TATCCTGCTGCGCCAGGTGCTCGAAACTTGCATACACATAGTTTTTTCAAAAGCCGGAATGATCATGCTGTTCAATCCCGACTCCATGCAGTTTGAAATCAAGACCTGCCACGGGCCTATCGATATGCGCTGCGCCTACGAATTCAGAATAGATAGCGATTCCGAGCTATGCGAAAAACTTTCAAAAGAGCTTAACGCCATGCTGATAACCAATATAGATGAAAACATAGACCTGGCGGATCTTACCAATTATCTTAAATTCAAGGTCAAGGAAATAATCTGCGTGCCGCTGCACACAAAGCAGAAAGTCACGGGCATGATGCTAGTCATTTCAGACGCTTCGCAGAACAACTTCGTGTCGAGCGACCTGAGCATATTATCGGCCCTTTCAACTCAGGCGGCGGTGGTAATAGAAAACGCCAAGCTCTACGAAAGCATGAAAGACCAGTTTCTTTCTACGATACGCGTGGCCACCAACGCGCTGGAATTTAAAGACGCATATACTTCGGGCCATTCGGAGCGAGTCACCGAATTCGCCGTGCTTCTGTCCAAGGAGCTGAACCTGGCGCACGAAGAAATAGAAAATATAAGGCAGGCGGCCATTCTTCACGACATAGGCAAAATAGGCATTTCCGAAACCATATTGACCAAAAAGGGAAGGCTCACCGACGAAGAGTTCGCCACCATCAAGCTGCATCCGTCGATAGGCGATTCCATAGTGGAACCGATGGCGCTGAACCCCGTCGTGCGCGCCGGCATAAGAAACCACCACGAAAGATGGGACGGCCGCGGCTATCCCGACGGCCTCGCCGGCGAAAAAATACCTTTCTCCGCAAGAATAATAGCCCTGGCTGATGCTTTTGACGCAATGACGTCCAACAGGCCTTACCGCGACGCAATGGCCATGGAAAAAGTTTACGCCGAATTCATCAAGTGCGCAGGCGGCCAATTCGACCCTAATCTGGCCGAAGTTTTCGTGAATATGCTCAAAAAGATGGACGCTAAAACGCTCACTTCGCAGAACGCCGGTTCGCTCACGGCCGAGCCTATAAATAATATAGAAAACATACCTTCGCCTGCTTCGGCTGCCGCTTCGGGTTCGGCGTCGCCGAAACAGTCCTGAGCCGCTATATCACAAAGGCTTTTTTGAGGATTTCTTCGAAATATCCCTTATTATGGTCGCGCCGGACTTTTAAACCGAGGTTTTTCAGGAACCGTTCGGCTTTTTTTTCGCCCGCGGGCGATCCTACCCTGACTTCGATAAAAGTGCCCAGATTTTTAACGTCGTCTATTACTATATCGAGCTCGCTTTCGGTTTCGATTTTAAATTTGTAGCGCGTCTTTTCGGTGGTTATGACGTTTGAATATCCAAGATAAATAAGCACTTCCGCGAATTTCATGTTGATCGGAAAATCTATGCGCGGCCTCTGAAAAGTTCCTTTACGGGGCCCTTTATATGTAAGGCTCAGCCGGGAGTTCTCTTCCCTTATCCTCAAAAGCTCGTCGCTTTCCATAAAATTGAGGCCGGGGGCGACGTAATATTTATCGACCTGCTTCTGCTCGCTGATAAGAGTCGCGCCATGGTCTTTCAACGTTTTTATGGGAACGTCGAAAGGGCACCTTATTTTAAATTCGAAGCGGTTGATTTTATCGTAAGTTTCGCAGTAGGGCGCGAATTCATTGTTTATGATAAGGTTGGCCGCGTTTTTAGTCACTTCGATGTGCTTTTCATACATGGGCTGGACGGTGCTAACGTACTGCAGCAGTATGCCTTCGAAATCCTGGCCCGTTTTCCCGATGTCGCGCATAAGCCTTCGCAGCAGCTTGCCGTGAAGATTCGCTTCGATGAAGACGGAATAGTCGAATAGATCGGCCAGCTTTTCATGCAACGCAAATATTCCTTCGACGACTATCATTTTCTGCGGCTTGACTTCCTGATATCCTACAACGCAGCCTTTTTCCAGCGAACGCCTTGGGCGCATCACCGTTTCGCCGTTTTTAAGGCGCATAAGATGGTCCCTCGCGAGATCGAGATTGATCGCTTCGGGATCGTCGAAATTCGAATTCAGGTTTTCAGATATCCAGCTGCGGTCTTTGTAATAGTCGTCCAGCGTGAAAACTGTCACGTCGGGAAGCCACGAAACAAGTTCGCTCGCTATGAAAGTTTTTCCGGACCCGGAACCGCCGGCGACGGCTATAATGATGCGACGCCCTTCGTTAAGAAGTTTGAAAACTTCCGACTTTACGGTTTTTACGCCTTCGTCCTTGCTGCCGGCAGTTTTATTGTTTATGCTTTCAAGCATCATTTGAAGGTTGGTCCGCGTTTCGTAACCGGAAACGCCCACCCGGTGCATAAAATCCATAATCCGCTTTTTTTCTTCGTCGTTTTTATAATAAGCCTTCACAACGGTCCCGAAACCGAAAATATCGTCGCGGCTCATGCTGAATGGGCCTTCGTAAAGCCTGCGGTACTTCGCGAGCGTCGCGAGCCGTTTAAAACCCGTGGCTGAAAGTATTTTATAGATATTTTCGTCGCAGGCCGAGCAAATTTCCGAAAATTTTGCCCACTCGTCGCTGCTTTCGGAAAGGCATGTAAAAGTTATTTTATGCGATTCTTCGGTTTTCCGGCCGGAAGCAGTCTGATGGCGGACGCGCAGCGTATGCTTGGAAATGCTCGACTGCATGTCGAGGTTGCGGAAATAGACGTCGGTTTGATTGAAGCCGCCCGCATATTCAAATTTTTCGGCTTCCTTCTCGAAACGCCCGAT
Organism: bacterium; assembly: GCA_029571125.1. Taxonomy (GTDB): domain Bacteria; phylum Muiribacteriota; class UBA9980; order UBA9980; family UBA9980; genus UBA9980. The sequence continues at coordinate 1,947 of JAKPTH010000513.1, read as the reverse complement.
CATATCCCCTGCGATTATGACTTTTAATTTGTTCACTCAAATCATCTCCGTATAAGTAGAGTTCTTAACATCAATTTACAATGAAAATATTATCGGGGTTTATGCTTAACTTTATCTTTTTTCCCGATGCGAGCTTCAATTTGTTGAACGCGGCATCATGGATGTCGATTTCTATTTTCACGCCGTCGCCAGCGAGCGCGCATATAACGGTGTGCATCTTTCCGCGGGTATAAATCTTGCGGATCGAGGCGTCGAAGCAGTTGGCTTTATCGCAAGGATCCGCTCCTTCCTTCAGTATATAAACGGCTTCTGAGCGTACCGCGCATTTAATTTTCTGTCCCGCCAGAAATTTGCTTTGAGCGCATCCGCATGTTATATTTAAGCTGCGGCCGGACTCCAGCGCCGCCTCGAGTGAACGTTCAAACACTTTAACGACGCTCGCGCAGTAGATGTTTCTGACCCCAAGGAACTCCGCGGCGGCGTTGTTTTTGGGATAGTTGTATATGTCGTCGCGCTCGCCGCTCTGTACTATAGAGCCGGCTATCAAAACGTATATTTCGTCAGCCAGAAAATACGCTTCGTCGATATCGTGGGTGACTATAAGCGAGGTTATAGAATGGCTGGCGCTGAGCTCCTTTAAAAGCCGCCTGGCGTCCTCGCGTAAAGCGTTATCTATGGCGGAAAACGGCTCGTCGAGTATCATAAGGTCGGGGCGCGCCGCCAGAGCCCTCACTATGGCCACCCTCTGCTTCTCGCCTCCGCTTAGACCTGCGGGATAACGCTCGAGTATGGCGGAAATGTTTAAAAACTCAATTAGTTCGTCGATAAAGGGCTTTAGCGGAACCGGGTCGATTTTTCTAACTTTTACGCCGTACATGATATTGTCGATGACTTTCATATGAGGAAAAAGGCATATATCCTGTGGAACGTATGAAATATTCCTCAGCGAAGGCGAAAGACCGGTAACGTCCTTGCCGTCTATGACGACGCGCCCGCTTTTTATCTTCTGAATGCCGATAATAGTTTCAAGCAGAAGCGTCTTTCCGGAACCGGTCGGGCCGACTATCGCATGGCAGGCGCCCCTGGCGATCTCTATATTGACGTCTTTTAACTTGAAGCAACCCATGTCGAGGCAGAGATTTTCAATCTTAACCATGGCGCACCTTTAAAAACATCCTCGTAATAATGGTGACAGTGAATCCCAGCGCCAGCAGGGTAAGTATGAAAACCGCCGCGCCTTCTATATCGGCGTTGGAAAGCCTCAGGTAAATCGCTATCGGAAGCGTTTCGGTTTTCATGGGCATCGCCCCGGCGAGAGTCACCGTGGCGCCGAATTCTCCTATGCACTTTGCAAACGTGAGGACGGCGGCCGCGATAATGCTGTTTTTAGCGAGCGGAAGCGTTATGGTATAAAAGGATTTGAATTCTCCGGCGCCGAGAGTGCGCGCGACGAATTCGTAACGCGGCGGTATTTCGTCTATGGCGGCTTTTATAAGCCTGGTGGCCACGCCGGCGCTGGTTACGAATTGGGCTATTATTATCCCGGGAATTTCATACACGAAACCGCAAATATTGTTCTGGATAAAAAGCCCCGCTCCCGTATTAAAAAATAAAAGCAGCAGAGCGCCGAGAGCGATCGGCGATATTATGAGGGGAAGTTCGAGAAAAAGGTCTACGGCCGGCTTGAAGCGGAAATTCGACCTTGAAAGCGCGTACGCCGCCGGCACCGCGATAGCTACCGAAAGCGCGGTAGTGACGAAAGCCGTTATAAAACTTATTTTAATCGAATAGTAAAATCTGCCGCTCTTGAGAATAGCCGAAAGCTTGGCAGGTTCGACTATCGTAAAAAGCGAAGCCAGCAGGATGAAATAAAATATAAACAGTGAAAACGCGGCCAGGACCGCTATTTTTTTAAAACGCATAATTGTAACAAAGGCGCTATCGGGT
>JAKPTH010000506.1 GCA_029571125.1 bacterium | reverse complement strand
GAAACCATAAGGGAACGAATTAAAATAAAAGGGCAGATAGTAACGCTTACTTCCCAGGCGCGAATGGGCGGCTACGTCATAACGGGCCTTCCTATTTTCCTGGGATTCGCGATATTCGCCTTGAACCCCGATTATTTCGTCAATAAATTTCTGCTCGCCGACGTCAACGGCTTTAAAGGCTGGTATACTCTGGTCTTTTGCGGCCTGATGATGGGCTGCGGCTCCCTGATCATAAAAAAAATTACGGACATAGACGTATAACCGAGCATTAACGGAGGAATTCTAACATGGATATAACATCCCTCATTTTAGTAGGGGCTATAATTCTGGCGGGCGTGATGTTTTTCATGCCGTCGCAAAAAAACGTCGTCGTTTCGCGCCTCGAGGAATTTTCCGGCAAAAAAGAGGAGGGCGCCAGCTCCAAAGGCCAGCCGTCACTGGAAGACGAAGAACTCCAGAAGTCTTTCTTCGACAGGATAATAAAGCCCATTCTGACGGGCATGGCAAACGCGCTCAGCAAAAGAAACAAAGCTGACACAGCCTCGCAGCTGAAAAAAGAGCTTGCGCAGGCAGGAAATCCGGGCGGCCTCACGCCTACGGAATTCAACGTCCTGAAAATGCTTCTTATAGCGATTCCGGCTCCTCTTTTCGGGGTCTTAGGCTTTTTTCTCGGCGTGCCGGTTAAAAACCTCGCGATCGGCTGCCTGGTGATATTCATACTATGTTTCCTCGGCCCCCGCATCTACGTTCAGAGGCTCGTGGAATTCAGAAAATATATGATACAGAAGTCTCTTCCGGACTGCCTCGACCTTCTTTGCGTCTCGGTCGAAGCGGGCCTGGGTTTCGACATAGCCCTCGCCAAGCTCGTCACCAAGTTCAAAGGCCCCCTCGGGGAAGAGCTCAAAGCGGTCCTTCAGGAAATGCAGATGGGCCGCAGCCGCCGCGAAGCTTTCAAAGCGCTTTCCGACAAAATGGAAGTCGAAGACCTTTCGGCTTTCATTTCCGCGCTTATACAGGCCGACCAGCTGGGCGTTTCGGTGTCAAAAATATTGAAAATTCAATCGGCGCAGGCGCGTTTGAAAAAAAGGCAGCGCGCGGAGCAGCTGGCGATGCAGGCTCCCGTTAAAATGCTTTTTCCGATGGTCGGCTGCATATTTCCGACTATAATGGTCGTTCTGCTCGGCGGCGTCGTGTTCGAATTCATTAAAAATTTCCCTAGATAGCAAGGTATTATAAAATGCTTAAAATCGAAAAATCTGACGGAACTATAATTTCAAACAGAATATCGAACTGTGATTCGTTTTTTAAAAGGGCGATGGGACTCATGTTTAAAACGCGGCTTGAAGATTGCGACGGAATCCTTCTTACGCCCTGCTCATCGATACATACGTTCTTTATGAAAATGGAAATAGATTGTTTTTTTTTAAGCAGGGAAAATAAAATTTTAAAAATTATCCGACGGATGGGGCCTTCAAAATTATCCGGTTTTATAAAAGGCTGCCATAGCGTGCTCGAGTTTCCGAGCGGCTTCTCCGGCGCGCAATCTCTTACAGAAGGCGAAAATTTGAAAATAAATATAAGTTAACATAAGGAGTTATTATGGATTTAAAACAAATTCCTATTTTTTCAAGCCTGAACG
>JAKPTH010000477.1 GCA_029571125.1 bacterium | reverse complement strand
AAAACCTCACTTTATACTAACGTTCGACTTTGCGGCGAGTTTATTCAGAGCCGGTTTAGCCGCCGTCTTTCTATGCTCCGGCTTCTTTATATACATGCGCGCCGTTGCCCTCCTGGCGCGCGCAGTAGTAGCGCCTCCGTGCGCCGATTCACAGTTTTAGTTGCTTTCTTATTCTGCATGAATTTATTAAAAATCAGTTTCTTTCAATCCAAGTTTGGCCGCTATTTCTGATTTGGAAAGCCCAATTTCCAGCATTATTCTGGCTGCTTCAATCTTACCTTCAATCTTACCTTCCGTCTTACCGTCTCTTTTAGCCTCTTCAATCCTTGACGCCTCATCGATCGACGCCTTGCGCCTGAAATCGATCAGTTCTTTTACATAATTGTCTGCCACCGCGTGTCTGTATGCTTCTATGGCCATAACAATCTCCTCCTCGTTTTTTAGCGCCTCCGGTATCGGCGACAGGCGGTCCTGGTACATTTCACTGAACTTCAGCAAATAGAGCCACTTTTCAAACTTCGTCATTTCTTTGTATGGCTTATCTTTATCGTATTTGATGAGTTCAATATAATGCAGCTCCAGCTTATCCGTCAGTTCGACGCTGCTTTTCACGTTCAGCAGGCGGAATGTATTGTGCAGGTCGGGCGTATAGTTGAATAACTCAAAATCGGTTATAGATATGCCTATCGTCTTCGCGAGGTCTTGATACCTGCCGCCGGATTCGAGCTGGTCGCCAAACAACCGGGACAGGTAATAGACGGTGCGGGTTATGTAGTCCTTTGTGGATTTAAGCTGGACCTCAATATTAAAAAGCCTTCCCTGACCGTCAACCGCCTTTATATCCAGTATCGAATGTTTTTCTTTTACAGTTTCTTTATCTATGCTCGGGTTGAGTATCGTTATATCGACTATCGCGTCCTGGCCGCCGTAGCCGAGTATCGCGTTCAGCAAAGCCATCAGGATGCGCTTGTTCTCGTCCTTGGCAAATACTATCTTGAATATGATATCGTTGATTATGCTGTATGTCACCAGCTTTTCCTCGCTTCGAATATTAATAGTCGGCTTTCTTTTCCATGATGTTTATATTATACCACAACCCGCCGCCTTTTTCAAGTGCATAACGCTTAGTTAGTGCATAACGCATAGTGGATAGTGCATAGTGGGGGCCGTTTCAGTTCCGGCATTTTCCGCTTACTTTTCTTCTCTGTCCTTATCGCCGGGATTGCCCTTCGCCGTCTTTACCGACGCCGTCAACAGCTTCATTATTTCCGTAAGATCGCTTATTAACGAGTCTTTTTGCCTGTTGTCGATATATTTACCAGCTTCGAGAAGCTCGATCCAATACTCCGCCTCAGAAGCCTCTTTCAACGCTATCGAATACTTCGCTATAAAGTCTTTCTTCGATTGAGCCGCTAAACCTTCTTTTACATTAGCCCCTACGCTCGTTCCTGAACGCAATAACTGCTTAGATAAAATATATTCCTTTTTATTTTCACAAAGCCATTTGTATAAATTGACCGTCCTGACCGCAAAACTAAAAGATTTCTGATAAGTGATGCTGTTTTTGTCCATGGTAAGGCCACCCCTTTGATAGTGTATAACGTATAGTGCATAGTGTATAGTGGGGCCCGTTGCATTCCGGCGTTCTCCCGCTTTCACTATATGCACTTAATAAAGCTTCCCTCGTCGTTCACCCGTTCTCACTATGCACTATGCACTGTCCACTATGCACTAATAAAAGTTCCCCAGCCCATTTTCAGAGCCGGGGAAGTTATCTATTGTGATTATTTGATTTCTGTTCCCGCAAGCGAGGCTTGCGCCGTTACAAATATTTAGATTGAAAGGGCAATAAATTTTATTAAAAATCAGTTTCTTTCAGTCCAAGTTTCACAGCTATTTCTGATTTAGAAAGCCCGATTTCCAGCATTATTTTGGCCGCTTCAATCTTACCTTCAATCTTACCTTCAATCTTACCTTCGTTCTTGCCATTATTAAAAGCCGAATGCATCCTTGTCGCTATTACATGCTCGGCTTTTTCGCGCGATTCTATTATACCGCGCATCTTTCCATTTGAATTCGCTTTTTTTAGAACTGATATCGCTTCCATAACGCCCTCCTCGGCCTCTAATTCCTTAGGCAATTTCGCGCCTTCTTTGCTGTATATGTCTCCGAATTTCAATATATGCAGCCATTTTTCGAGCGGCGTACGTAATGACTTCGGCTTGTCTTTATCGAATTTGAACAGCTCGACGAATTGCAGTTCCATCGAATCCGTGAGAGTTCGCATCGATAATTCATTTTTAAACCTATAGACATTCTGCATCGCCGGCTCTTCCGGCAGGAGTTTGAAATCGACTATCGATATGCCTATCGTCTTCTTTATTTCGGTAAATTTTCCGTTTTTTTTCAGCTGGCCTGTATATAATTTCGATAAATAATATATTGCGCGCTCAATAAAATTTTCATGCGATAAGAGCTGCACCTCGATTGTATAGCGCTTGCCGGCTTCGTCCTTTGCCTTGACATCGACAAGCGTGAATTTATCCTGCGTAAACTCAGCCAGATTGAATGGATTCATTATTTTATCGATCGTTAAACGCTTCGGCCCTTCGAGGTGAAGCAACGCATTCAAAAGATATGTCAGCAAACCCTTATTAGCTTCACTGCCAAATACATATTTGAATATTATGTCATTTAAAAAGCCGTAAGTTTTATTTTCATCGGCGGCTGCCGTCGTATTTTTCATGGCAACACGCTTGAACGCAGGGCTTTTTATATTTTTTATATTTTTTGTGGCCTTAGTTACTTTCTTTTTCATGATGATTACATTATACCACATTAACACGCTTTTTTCAAGTATCTCGCATAGTATTTGCAGTTTCGGCGTTTTTCCGCTTACTTTTCTTCTTTGTCCTTATCGTCAAGATTGCCCTTCGCCGTCTTTACCGATGCCGTTAATAAACTTATGACCTCGTTTATATCCGCCAGGAGCGATTTCGATTCGCGAGCGTCAAAATAATCACCGGCGGCTAAT
>JAKPTH010000395.1 GCA_029571125.1 bacterium | reverse complement strand
GTAGGCGCCGTTGGAAATAGACGCCAGCGCATCGAATTTGACGTTAGTTGAAATTAAATTAACGTCGGCCGTTTTATCGGGATTTTTATCGAAAGTAACGCTTAAGGGATAAATGTATGAATTATAGGGATTCGCGCCCTGCGGGCTGAAAACGGCAATTTCTTTATCGGACGCGCTTGTAGCCGCAGAAAGGTCGGCGTTGATGGAGACTATATAAAATTTATCGAATATATTCGAGTCGATGAGTTCGGGCGATATCAGTTCGCAGTACGTCGAATTTTTGATGATTATATTTTTCGAAGCGGCCCTGCTTGCGCTAAGCGCGCTTCTGAGCCGGGCGTATATTTTAACTGCCGCGTCCTGCGATAATTTAACGGAAACGTTCACTCCTGGTTCTATATTGAATTTAAACGCCGCTGCTTCGAGCGGTTTAAGCCTCATGGTAAAGGGCAGGGACATTTGAGGCGCTTTTTCAATGATATTATCGTATGAGCGGGCCATTAAGGCGTCCAGGTATTCGCGAAAATCATCGCTTTTAAGATTTGATCGCGCGAAATCTTCAAAGGTTCTAGAGCTTGCGGTTTCGTTTAACATTTCGGCTATTTTTCCGGAGCCGTATTTATTAGAAAGCAGCCATAAAAAATACCATCGTTCGCCCGCGCCGCCTTTTCTGGTAAAAAGCCCGTTAGAATCGCTGATAAGAGAGTTCAACGTTTTAGAATTATAAATTTCGTCCATTGAAAACGGGTTTGAAAGAGTTGATGCGCAAAACCATGCGGCCGCGGCTTCATTAAACCATTCCCATCCGGTTTTTGAAAGTTCGGCCGGGCTTTTTTCCGCTCCGTAGTATTCGTTTATGCAAAGATGAAAATATTCGCGCGAGGCCAGATTATAATTTTTAATCCTGTTCCAGTCGTAAGGGCTCGAGCTCAAAAAGATATCGTATTTGCGGGCGAAATTTCCGGCCCTGCGCGGCAACCCTATAATTTCATTTAACGGGTTTCCGGCGGCGTTTACGAACCTCATTATATAAACGTCTATATTATTAGCGGCTGTAGAAGGGGTTTTGAATCCGGCGCCGGCTGCCGCTCCGGCAGATCTGTTTAATTCGGCGGCTATATGGGCCATTTCATTTTCGTCAATCGCGGCGCTATCGGTGTAAAAATTGAATCCGGCCGTTTTGAATTTAGCTTTGATATCCATTGAAACCAGGCTGACCATAAGTTCGGTTCTTTCAAATTCAGAGGCGTTGAAAGTGATTTCAGGCCGCCTGCTTATGTATGGGAGCGGGCTTGCGTTTATTATAGTTTCGCCCGCGCTGAAATTGTTTTTTAACGAAACGGCCGCCTTGCCGTTTATAAATTCGGGGGTTATAAACCCGGAGCTTTCGTCTGAGGATAAATAATATAAAATTTTGAGCGATTCGATTTCGCCGATTTTATCGTCGGGTATTTTAAATGAAATCGAAGCGTATTTAAGGGAGTTTACATTGTCTATGGTGAAAACGTCTCCGCGGTATGACAGCGATCCGTTGCCGGAAAACGGCGGCGGCGCGGTTGAAATTGAAATGCGGGCGGCCTGGCTGACTGAGCCGGCCGGTATTTTAAGCTGGATATTCGAAGATACGTTAATATCGGAAGCTATGTTGGGCTTTATGATTAATTCTGATTTGTCGTAAATGCGGGGAGGTTCTTCGGCTGGATTTATTTCGCTTTGAAACAGGCTTGACCGGCAGCCGTAACTTGTGATGGCGGCTGGTAATATAAAGCAAATAAATATAAAAATGTAAAAAAGCGCGCTTTTTTTCATTTTTAATCGCCTGCTTCATTCGAGCGGCAAAACCGTTCGACCGGCCTGGATTTAAGTTTCTCAAACAACCCGTTTTATCACGCAATACAGGCGTGCTAACCCGAATTCCGTTATATTT
>JAKPTH010000406.1 GCA_029571125.1 bacterium | reverse complement strand
AGCTCGAGCCCCGGCATAACCGACCAGGCCACTATTTCATATAACATATCCAAGGAAGGCACCGTAGAAATCAGGATAATATCCACCACCGGGCCTCTGGTAAGACAGTTCGGGCCGTATTTAAAGACGCTCGGCAGCCATACCGAAACATGGGACGGCAACGACGCCACCGGCAACGTAGTAGGCGAAGGCGATTACAGAATAGAAATTTACCTCACCGACAGCGCCGGAAATATAGGCAGCCCTAATCCGGCAACGCTCACGGTGGCGGTAGATAACACGCCGCCCGCAATAACCGGATTATTGACCGTGCCTCCGTTTTTTTCGCCTCAGAATTCAAATGTAAACTATAAAACGACCATGCTGAAATATAACCTTTCAGAATCGGCCGAAGTAACGATAAAAGTTTTAGACAGCCTCAACAACCAGGTTAGAACTTTAATTACGAACGTTCCCCAGAGCCCCGGGCTTAAAAACACCACCTGGGACGGTAAAGACGATACCGGCGCGTACGTGGCGGACGGAACTTACACCTTCGAAATAACCGGCACCGACGCGGCTTTAAATTCCACCACGGTAACTACTACCGTACAGGTGGATAATACCGGCCCCGTTATAAATATAGTCAGCGCCACGCCCACTCCGTTCGCTCCCGATTCGATAGACCCGTTGCTCAGGGCCGTTGACGTAAAATATATCTTAAACGACGCGCGCGCGTCATGCACCACCGAAGTTACGGTAAAAACAAGAATAGGCGCCATAGTCAAAAGCCTGGGCGCCGGCATGGTGCTTCCGACCGGCGTATTGCAAACCGCTAAATGGGACGGTAAAAACACTCTCGGCCAGATCGTAGAAGACGGCACATACGGCGTTTATATATTCGCCGTTGACCAGGCGGGAAAGCCGTCTGTAGAGACTTCGATAGAAGTTTATATAATGAACCGCGGACCCAGCATAACGGCCGTTAAATATAGAGACAACCGCGACACCATAGACACCAACGATTCCATAGAAATAACCTTCGACGTAGCGATCGACGACAGCGCGTTTATAGTGGGCGGCATCCCCGTGGACGTAAGCACCGTTTTCCAGATTATCGGCAGCGGCACTTTCGGCACCGGCGCGCGCATAGACACCGGCGCCGCGGTCAACGACAATATAATCGAAATAAAGCTCGGCAACGGATACACCAAAATAGTCGAAAACGGCGACACCTTAATGATAAATTCGGGCTCCGGCAGAGTGAGAAGCTTTCCGACAAAAGTCGTAACCAAAGACAACATACCGCACCTCATACTCGACGGCTCGCCGCCGTACCTTCTTTCGTCAACTTATTACGACATAGGCAACGACGGCCTCAACCGCGGCGACCAGATAGTTTTAAAATTCAACGAAGGCGTAACCGTGGCTCAAAACAGCCCGGCTTCCGTAAAACTGCTTCACAGCGGCCGCGGATATACGATAGGCGGCGGCGCGGGCATTTCGACGGGCGACGCCAACCAGATAGTGGTTTCGCTCGGCGACGTATCCACTACTTCTATTGTCATAAGGGGAATATACGATCCGTTTAACGTAAATCCCATCCCCACCGGCATCAACGTGGTGGCCAACCAGACCGCTATAGTCGATAACGCCGGAAACCCCGCCACGCCTAACTTGAATATCGCAAATCCAATGGTCCCCGGCTACGAAGCCGGCGTGGATATAGGTTCGACCGATTCCGTCGGCCCTAAGGTTGCTTACGCTAAATATTACGATAAAAACACCGCTCCCGGAAAAGGCGGATTGTCCGACGGCGATATAGTATATGTAGGTTTCGATAAGGCCATAATGGTTTCGCCAGATCCTAACTTCTCGCCCGGAACTGTATTCAAAATGCCGGTAGCTAACGACGCCTTCGGCGCAGGAGCGTCTTTCACATATACCGGAGTGAAAGAAGTAGGCATAACGCTCGGCGCCAACCCGGTTATGACCGTAAAAGGCGTTTACTCGCTCGGAAACGACCTGGCCGGAAGGCCTTCAGGCGTGGATATCAATTTAGTCAACACGGCCAACCCCGAGATATCCGACCTGGCCGGAAATCCAGCTATAGCTAATATTCCAGTAGATATAGCCTCGCTCGATACGGTAGCGCCCAAAGTGCTGGTAGGTAAAATTATCGCGCAGGTGGGCGGCGAGATACTCGATAACGTTATCAACCCCACCACCGGCACGTTCACCATAATAGCCGTAGTCGACGACAACACTTTAAAAGACGGCGACGTTAAAGTCGATCTCAGGGCCATATTTCCCGATTTAACCAACGAGGTTAATTTAGAGCGCGACGGCACCACCACAACTTTTAAAAAGATCGTAGTGTTTCCGACCAATCCGTATCAAACCGGCGCTAAAACTTTCACCATAAAGGCCACCGATTTTTCAGGCAACGTATCGCAGGCGTACACATTTACGGCATATGCCGTAGAACCGGCGGCGCTGGTTACCGGTGAAATCAACCCTTCGTCGGTGCCAAAACGCATCGACGCAAACGCGGATCCGGAAGAATTCGTAGTGACGCTCAAACCTAAAATAATGAGCTATAACCTCGGAATAGATAAAATTTCCATAAAACATCCAGGCGGAGGTTACTCATATACTCAGGACACTATAGACGTGTACATCGGCGAACAAAAATTAATACAGAACGTGAATTATACATATAACAAAAACGCGGTAGGCGCAAACCTTGATATCACGCTGCTTTACGGCGCCATACTCAAAGAAGCGGCTTCCGATCAGAAAGTCGTTATAAAATTCAAGCTGAACGTACCGATGACGCCTAACTCGCCGAGCGGTTCCACTTTCGAAGTGGCGGTCAACAACTCTTCGCTGAACGCGCCTTACCAGCAAAACGTAACCGGCGGAGACGCGGACGGAGACGCTTACAATAACAATAAACTCTGCGTGGTAGTTTCCGACGTGGCGATAGAAGAAGTTAAGACAAAACTCGATTATTCGGAGTTTTTCTGGAGAATCAACTTCGTCGTAAAATTCAGCAAGGAACTTTCCGTTTCCACTTATCCAAAGTGCTTTTATCAGCCGGAAAACATAACGCCGGCGGTAAACGAAATACCCGTGCAGTTCACTAAATTTGAAAATAAGGCCGACGCCTCGGATAACAATAAGCTAAAGTCTTATTTTACCGGATACGCGAGAGTGCCTATAGATAACGTAAATTACCTGAGCAGCTTTACTTTCATAGCAAAAAGCTTCTATGATACGGACGCAGTGCTCATAGCCAAGGTATATAAGAAAAATATAACCATGTCGCCGGGATTCATTGTAACCGCGTTCAGCAATCCTATCGATACGCGCGATCTTATAATCACGGTCCTGGCGACTACGCCGGTTACCCAGCAGTTCCAGCTCGGCATACGCCAGCCCGGAAAAGTGCCGATATACAGGTCCAGAAATGAATTGATATCGCACAGGCAGAACTTATATACATACAAATACCGCATAGATGAAAATTACTCCAGCCAGATAGACATGGCCGTGCTCGATCCCGGACAGACTTTTACGGACGCGCCCGCCGCAAGTTCGGCTAAATTAAAAACCGCATCCAAAAAGTCCCTCGCCGGAAACGGCGGGCCGGAACGCTCTATAAACCTTTATTCGGTTAAAATGACGGCGTCGGACCTATCCAGAGACGTTAATTTCGTGAGCGCCGACGGATTGTGCAGCCTCATAAAAACGAAAGAAGATATAGGCGGAACGAAAACGTTCATAATAGCGCCTCAGTACACTGGCGAAAGCGGAGAAACCAATAAGGAGCTTTACAGGTTGAGCGGCGCCTATCAATTCGCGCCTCAGGATATGCAATTCAAAACACCGGCGGCCGTAAAATTTAAAATACATCCCGATACCGAAGAGTATTTAAAATATAAAAACTCCGGAATCGATAAAATATCGGCGGATAAAATCGGCATATACAGGCTGAACGCGGATAAATGGGAATTCGCCGGAGGCGGCGTCGCGGACGGCGGCGATAATTATCATGCTTACGTCGATTCGCTCGGCATTTACGCCATGTTCGCCGATATAGAAAAGCCGCAGGTTAAAGTGCTTAATTCTGAAAACGGCGAGGTTAAAAACGTAATAGAAATTGCGGCCAGCGACAACGGCGCCGGAATCGACGAAAACAATATTAAGATGATAATCGGCGGAAAACAGATCAGGGTAAAACCGGCGGCTATAGAAAAAACCGGCGGCGAAGTCAAAATGAGCTTCAACGCGGCTTCGCTTAAAAACAACGGAATAAGCATGAATAAAGCCTGCAGGATCAGCTTTGAAGTCGCCGATAAGAGCGGAAATATTTCCAGAACAGCGGAAATAAATTATCAGGCCGCGCCGGCGACCGGGATTTACCAGAGCATAATAGCCTTTCCGAACCCCGCAAGATCGTTTTGCAATATTCAGTACGCGCTCAACCAGAACGCTTCGCAGGTGGATTTGAAAATATACGATTCCAATGTAAACCTGGTTTATTCCAGCGATTCGCATCCGGCTACAGCTTCTAATACGGCGCATGTCATCAGATGGAACCTTATGGACGACGACGGAGAAAGGGTCGCTAACGGAGTTTACCATTACAGGCTTAAAATAAGCCTGCAGAGCGGTGAAACCATTGAAAAAACCGGGAAAATAGCCGTTATAAAATAAGTGGTTCGCGCGCAGGACGCACAATTAAATATAATAAAAATAAAATATAAAAAGCAAGTTTGAAAGGAGATAAGTTTAATTTGATAACCAGCGGTGAAGGTAATTACAGGCTTCAAATATTACAGATAATAACTCTGTGCATGGCGCTTTTCGTGATAGTCGCCTGCCGCGAAGGAGGAATAACCGGAACGGCCCGCGAATACGAAGCTTTAAGCGCCGATATAGAAGCCGTCGAATGCGCTCCGGTGCCGCTAAGCGGCCCTAATCAGGCTATCAGCTTTAATTATACGCTTAAAAACGACGTAAACAGCGTTAAAATAAAAATTTACGACGCCGAAGGCGCTATAATAAGAAATATAGAAGACCTACCGGTAAAAAAGAACGCGGCGCCGTACGGCGCTATAAAATGGGACCTGAAGGATTTCAGGGGATCGCCAGTGGCCAACGGCCAGTATATTTATAAGCTTATATATAAAAAAGGCGAAAACGAATATTATAAACAGGGAAAATTAACGGTTCAAAGGTGAAGCATTATGAATATGAAAATCACTAATTTAAAAAACATTAAGGCAAAAATATCCGACAACAAATTCCTCGCTTTATTGCTGGCACTTTTATGCCTGCCCGTGCTATTTTACGGATGCGGAGGAGGAGGAGGCTCTTCGATTGCCACGCAGGAGCCTGGAGACGTTTACCTTCCGCCGGTGCAGACCCCGGCATACGAAAAGTTCGTAGCGGCGCAGCAGTCGTTTAACATGGGAAATTACGCTAACGCCCAGGCTGATTTTCAAAAATCTTACGAATACGCTTATACCGCCAAGGAAAAAAACCTGGCCCTCACCGGAATGGGCTGGTCTATGCTTAAAAGCGGTTCCGAAGCTGGAAACGCGGATACGAACTCAGTTATCTTCACTCTCGAGAAGATACCGTCCGTAGATCTTTACAATTACGCCAATCAGGAAATCAACGACGCCAGGGTGGCCCTCGCGCTGGCTTATATGTCGAAATCCAAAACCAATCAGGACTTTATCAACGCCGTATCGCTTTTAGAAAGAATCGATCCAATTCAAAGCGGAACAAACGTATATCAGCCCAATAAATTTTTCACCTACGCTCCGAAGCTCAATCACGGCGTAACCAACGGCCAGGCGCACGCGATCGCGGCATATCTTTATTACCTTCAGGGCAATAACAGCGCGGCTATAGAACATATCAACTACGCTTCGACCGTATCGCCCAACGATGAAAAAGTAATACAAATAAAGGCAAATTTAACGGTATTGGGATTGTTCAGATAAAAAACTTAATAATCGAATAATTAATCCGATATTAAATTAAACTATCTGTTTTTTATGGAGGCAACCAATGTTAAAGCTTATAACGGGAAATAAAATTAATGACCGGTCCGAACGCGCGCCTGGATTCAGGCCGGCCGGCGCGGCGCGATCCTTATTTACGGCGGCGGCGGTAATCGGAATATTGACCTTGCTGTCCTGCTATGCGTACGCGTTCGAATACGGGTCGTCAAAACCTTTTTATAACGAAAATCTTTCGATGAATATTAAATCGATAGATTCGTCCAGCTTTCCCGTCATAAGCATATACGCGTACGTAACCGACGAAGACGGCGCTATATATAGAAATCTCAATAAAAACTTCTTCAAAGTATCTGAAAACTGTATTAAAATAGACCACATAAAAGTCGAAACAGACCCTAAAGTGGTAAATCTGGTTCTCGCCCTGGATATTTCCGGCTCGATGAAAAGAATGATGAGGGAATTAAAGCAGGACGCTTTCACGTTCTTATCGATGCTCGATAAAAACGATAAATGCGCCATTCTTGGTTTCCGTCAGAGCATAAAACTCCTTCAGGATTTTACCGGCGACCAGTTCAAGCTCAATAAGGCTTTATTTTCAACTAACGCCGATTGCGGAACGTATCTTTACGATTCCTTATATAAGGGCATAGACATGCTCCATTACAGAGACGGCGGCAAAGCTATTCTGGTTATAAGCGACGGCAGCGACGAAAGCCCTTCCGGCAAAAAACCGTTTTCAAAACATACGCTCGACGAAGTTATAGACTACGCCAGAAAATGCGGCGTTCAGATTTATACTATCGGCCTGGGTTACGACGTTCTCGAAGAGCCGCTGCGCGAACTGGCAAATAAAACCGGCGGCGTGGCGCAGTTCTCGCCTAACCCTTACGAACTTAAATTCAATCTTAAAAAAGTGCTCCAGAGCTTTAAAACTTTTTATAAAATTATGTACATGTCATATAACCCCGAACTTTCAGAGCATCAAAGGGCCGTGGAAGTAGAAGTGAGAACCCCGCACGGAACCGCGGCAAGCACGACTTCTTATTCCACGATGAGATAATTCGCACGGCGGCTCTAAACAAAGGATATAAATCAACGGCAGGCAATGGTAAAGTGAAATTATAAAAAACGTAATCGTTTTAAATTACGCAATATTTGTCGCAGCATCAGATCCAGGAGGCGGTAGCAATGCAGATAGTTTATTCATACGTCAAATATTTAAAAGCATTTTTTCTGGTTAAAGACGATTCATTTTCATTTAAAATTTTTGATTTTTTCTCGCATGAATAATAATTTTTTCTGACAGATGATAAAAATTAACCATGTAAACCTATAATTTTTGCAATATGTAAACTTAATATAATAAAAATTAACCTTAGGAGTGATAATTTATGAGAAACAATTCGTCTAACGGCC
The DNA here is from genome assembly GCA_029571125.1 of bacterium. Taxonomy (GTDB): domain Bacteria; phylum Muiribacteriota; class UBA9980; order UBA9980; family UBA9980; genus UBA9980. The sequence goes on along the minus strand of JAKPTH010000406.1, from coordinate 530 downwards.
TCGATCTAAATGTGGATTTTTACATCACCGCGCTTGAAAAAGGCGATAAGATAACCAGATCTTTCGCCGCCGAGCTGCTCGGCGAGATCGGCGATAAAAAAGCCCTCGAGCCCTTGAAAAAAGCTTTAACGGACACGGAAGAAATAGTAAGAGTTTACGCCCGCAAATCGCTTAGCAAACTCGATAAACCCATATCAAAAGCGAGCTAGTTTCTATAAAAAACACGCCTGGCAGGCATGATAAAAAAAAGAGCCGTCCGCTGAAAAATACCGGACGGCTCTTTTTTTATGCTTATATAGCCTGATAATTTAATATAAATTCAGGCGCAAAATAAAAACCGCCTGAACATTAAATTCAGGCGGGTTTTATTTATAATAAAAATGGAGTTCTGAAACTAGTTTTAGTTCCTCAGCGAACTATTTTTTTTCTTCGGCTTTAGGAGCTTCAGCGGGAGCTGCTGCTTTTTCTGCGAAGGAAGCGATAACGAACAGTTTAACTTCGACTTCTTTGTCGCCTTCTTTTACTTTTTC
>JAKPTH010000363.1 GCA_029571125.1 bacterium | reverse complement strand
ACGATATTAAAGTCGTCGATTTCGCCGACGAAAGCGCCGCGGGCGCGGCTCAGAACGGCCCCGCCGATAAATACGACAGGATATTCGCCAATTCGATCGGCGACGTAATGCTTTATTCGTCGATAGACGGCGACGCCGTTTACTTCGACGAAAAGGGCGGCGAGAAAAAAGCTTTAGATTCAATCGCGGGGCCTGATTTCTTTACTCTGACTAATTCCGATATAGTGGCGCTTGCGCAGAACGAAACGTCGGGCGAAGCCGTGATCAAGTATATGGATTTTTACGGCAATATCATGAAGCGCTTTGAAAAGGATATCGTGTTGAAGGCGGCAAAGGCGAATATTACGGCCGCTCACGTGCTCGGCGCGGACGGCAACACCAATTTATTCCTCACTTACTTCGACGGCGACGCACAGAAGATAGCCCTTTATAGCGTTACCGGCGATAAAATATGCGAATTCGATTTTACCGCGCCGCAGCACGGTCGCTATTTTGAAACGTCCGCCGCGGCCGGCGCCAACGGAACGCTTTACCTGGGTATGCCGATGGAAGACAACTATTACGTGATTAAAATTCCGTACTCGTCGGTCATAGAGCATATCACTAAAAAATAATATCGCAAAAATATTTTAAAAATATAATCAGGTTAATAAGCAAGCAAAAACCGCCGGATAATTGAACCCGGCGGTTTTTGCTTATGGATGGATTGTATTTAGCGCGCCATGAGCGGCGCGGTTTGACTATCTCAGTGGGTCTTGAAGTTGAATTTATCGTATTTATAGGTTATAGCGCCGTCGACCGGGCAAACGTGGTAGCACATCAGACAGCCCACGCATTTTTTTTCATCGACTTCGGCTTTGCGGTTTTTATCGAGACTGATCGCCTGGTGCGCGCCGTCCATGCAGCTGATATAACACTGGCCGCAGCCCACGCATTTGTCTTTGTCGATGACCGAAAACGCCTGTTTCTTGTGCGGGAGTACCGACGGGTCGACCACCGTGGGAAGGGCTTTGCCGATCATATCCGAAACGCTCTTGAAGCCTTTTTCGATCATGTAATCGAGCATGCCTTCTTTGAGGTCTTCGACTATGCGCTGGCCGTAGCGCATGATAGACGTGGTGACCTGAAGGGTGCCCGCGCCCAGGAGGATAAATTCCACCGCGTCGATCCATGTGGTGATGCCGCCCATGCCGGATATGGGGAGTTTCAGCTTTTTATCCCTTGCGAGTTCGGCCATGAAGCGAAGCGCAATGGGTTTAACGGCTGCGCCGGAGTAGCCGCTTATGGACGAATTGCCGGAAATGTTGGGAAGCGGCGTGAGAAGGTTTACGTCCACCGCGGTTATGGCCTTTACGGTGTTGATGGCGCTGATGCCGTCGGCTCCGCCGGCTTTGGCGGCCATGGCGGCGGGGACCATATCGGTTATGTTCGGCGTCATTTTAGCCAGGACGGGAAGTTTCGTGCCTTTTTTAGTGGCGCGCGTGAATTCGGTCATGAGCTCGTAAGACTGACCTACTTTGTGGCCCGCGCCTTCGCGCGCCATCTGCGGACAGCTGAAGTTGAGCTCTATCATGTCGGCGCCGGCTTCTTCCGAAAGGGCCGCGAGCTCCGTCCAGTCTTCGTCGCTGTAGCCCATTATGCTCGATACGAGCACTTTATTCGGGAATTCTTTTTTAAGGCGCTTTATGTCTTTTATATTGTCTTTGATATTGCGGTCGGTTATCTGTTCTACGTTCTGAAGGCCGATGACGCGCTTGCCGTCGTAGTGAAGGGCGTTAAGGCGCGGCGAGGGCATTATGACCTTGAATTTTTTTTCGAGGTTGAGGGTTTTGTAAACGACTCCGCCCCAGCCCGCGTTGAATGCGTTTTTGCACATTTCATAGCAGTCGGAAACGGGAGAGGACGATAACATGAAAGGATTTTCAAAATTGACGCCGCAGAATTTAACGGAGAGGTCTATTTTCTTATTTTTTATAGCCATTATTTAATCCCGCCTTTTTTCGTTGAAGTTAAAAAATTGTGAATCGCCATGGCAGCTGTTTTACCGTCGTAAACCGCGGCGGCCACCGTGTTGAGCTTGCGTCCTGAAGCTATCATATCGCCGCCGGCGAAAACCTTTGCGGCGCTGGTGCGGTAGCTGGCGTCAACTTTCGCTTTATTGTCTTCGCTGATTTTTACGCCCGCGCCTTTGAGCATTTCCACCGCGTCCGAATCCACGCGGGAGCCTATGGCGTGAACTATTACGCCGGCTTTGAGCGAAAATTCGCAGCCTTTTACGTCGCGCGCGTTAGAGGGAACCGGAAGGCCTTTTTTGATCCATTCGGTTTCCGTGCCGTCGAGGCCGGCGACTTTTTTGCCGTCGCCTTTGATTTTGACGATGCGGCACTGCGGCTTGAATATTATATTGTTTTTGTGCGCGAGCTCTATTTCTTCGCTGTCGGCGGGAAGCTCGTCGAGCGCTTCGAGCGAGATGACATAAACTTTTGCCGCGCCGAGTTTTTTGGCCGAAACCGCGGCGTCTATAGCTACGGAACCGCCGCCTATGACGGCCACGCTCTGGCCGGAAACCATTTTTGCGGCTTTAGCGCGGAGTTTAGGGTCGTTGGACATTTCGAGGAAATCGGACCATGTGTAATTTCCGGCGAGCTGAGAGCCGTCGATCTTTAAAATGTTCGACTGCGAGAGGCCGCAGGCGACGAATACGGCGTCGTAGCCTTTTTTCAGCAGATCGCCCACGGCGTTTTTGCCGGCCGCTTTTGCGCCGCATTTTATTTTAACGCCGAGGCTGACGACTTCTTTAATGTCGTTTGCCAGAGTTTCTGGGCTCAGACGGATATATGGAATTCCGTACGTGAGCACGCCGCCGGGTTTTTCGTTCTTTTCGAATATGACGGCTTCGTGGCCTAAAAGCGCGAGTTCGGCCGCGCAGGCGAGTCCTGACGGGCCCGAGCCTATGACGGCCACTTTTTTCTTTGTTTTAGCGACGCTGTCTTTATCGAAAGCGCTGAATTTTATGTCGTACTGGTGATTCATTAAGAAGCTCTGGATCTGGTTTATCATTATGGGGCGGTCGATGCCGGTGCGGGAGCAGCGTTCGACGCATAATTTGCAGGTGGGGCATACTTCGGCGCATATGCCGCCGAGTATATTGTTTTTACGGATGGTGCGGATGGCGCCTTTTACGTTTCTGAAACGCAGCTGCCTTATGAATTTGCCGGGATCGGTTCCGGCCGGGCAGCCCTTGCTGCAGGGCGCATCGTGACACAGAAGGCAGCGCTCCGCTTCCGTCAGAGCGTGCTGTAGGTTGAAGGTCCTTTGCGGTTTAACCTGTTTTTTTTTGGTTTTCAATTCCATCGATTTCTCCTTTTAAGCTTTCAATTTTTCGCTTTTTTTAAAGGCATGTGAATATTATAATGATTGAACCTGGATTTGTCAATGATAAAAATATCCGTGCGGCGAACCGTATATGTATTTTTTGAATATTCTTCGATGGCGTGGAGTTTTAAACTCCTCTGCGGCAAAGGGCCGCAAGTACCGGTGACTAAAGTTTCGATTTTTTAAAATAAGGAAAATTATTTAATAAATATTGCTTTTTTTGCCTTAATCATTTATAATAAAAGCCTATTTAGTATGTATAATGCGTTCATCAAAAAATACGGCTTAAATATATGCCGTTAAATCGGGGGTAGTTTAATGAGTTTTAAAGTTTTAGTATGCGACTCGGTCGCTAAAAAAGGCGTGGAATATTTAAAGTCAAAAGGCATCGAGTGCGTCGAAGCCAACGGAAAGACCGAAGACGAAATAGTAGCCATGGCCGGAGAGTTCGACGCTATAATAGTCCGCTCGGCCACAAAAATAACTCCTAAAATTTTAAGCGCAGGCGTTCCTAAGTTAAAAGTGGTCGGCCGCGCCGGCGTCGGTTACGACAATATAAACGTTGAAGCCGCTTCGGAAAACGGCGTAGTGGTTATGAATTCTCCTTTCGGCAGCACCATATCGGTAGCCGAACTCGCGATAGCGCTTGCTTTCGCTATTTCGCGCAAGATACACCTCGCCGACGCTAAGATGAAAAAGAACGTATGGGATAAAAAGAGCTTCATGGGCAACGAAGTTAACGGCAAAACAGTCGGCATCATCGGCGGCGGCAGAATAGGCGTGGAAACCGGAAAACGTTTCAAGGCCTTCAATACCAGAGTCCTCTGCTACGACCCGTATTACGTAAATAAAGAAGACAGAAGGCTTATGGGCTTTGAATTCGTGGATTTCGACACTTTGATCTCCCAGTCCGACATCATATCGCTGCACGTGCCTAAAACAAAAGAAACCACCAATATGATCAACCTCGAAGTCATTAAAAAGATGAAAGATAAAGTCATATTGATCAACTGCGCCCGCGGCGGCATTATAAACGAAGCCGAGCTGCTCGAAGCGCTGAACACCATGCCCGATAAATTCCTCGGCGTAGGCCTCGACGTGTTCGAAAACGAACCTCCCGTTAAATGGGACATCGTCAATCACGAAAAAGTATGCGCCACCCCGCACGTCGGCGCGTCCACTAAAGAAGCTCAGCAGCTCGTGGCCGTTCAGATATGCGAACAGATCGTCGAAGCGCTCACGAAAAACAATTTCGTAAACGCCGTAAATTTAGATAAGATCAAAAAATAAAAATCATTATAAAGTAAACGAGAGGTAATTAAAATGTCGTTCGATAGCATTAAAAACACAGACAAAGAAATATTCGATATCATAATGCGCGAAAAGAAGCGCCAGAAAAATAATCTGGAGCTTATCGCGTCCGAAAATTTCGTGAGCAAATCCGTGCTCGAGGCAATGGGCTCCTGCCTTACCAATAAATACGCCGAAGGCTATCCCACTCGCCGCTATTACGGCGGCTGCGAATACGTCGACGAAGCCGAAACGCTCGCTATAAACCGCGCTAAAGACATATTCGGCGCCGAGCACGTAAACGTCCAGCCGCATTCGGGCGCGCAGGCCAATATGGCAGTATATTTCGCCGTTTGCAAGCCGGGCGATATCGTTCTGGGCATGGACCTTTCCCACGGCGGCCACCTCACTCACGGCCATCCCATCAATTTTTCCGGCTCCATGTTCAAGATCGTCAGCTACGGCGTTCGTAAAGACGACAACAGAATCGATATGGACGAGCTCGAAAAAATAGCCATGACTCACAAACCTAAAATGATAATCGCCGGCGCTTCGGCCTATCCGCGCGTTATAGATTTTCCAAGGTTCCGCGAAATATGCGATAAATGCGGCGCAGTTTTAATGGTTGATATGGCGCATATCGCCGGTCTCGTCGCGAGCGGCCTTCATCCGTCGCCCGTGCCGTACGCGGATTTCGTCACCACCACCACACATAAAACTCTGCGCGGCCCTCGCGGCGGCATGATACTCTGCCGTGAAAAATACGCCAAGGAAATCGATAAATGGGTCTTCCCCGGCTGCCAGGGCGGGCCGCTTATGCACGTAATAGCCGCTAAGGCGGTCGCTTTCGGCGAGGCGCTGAAGCCTGAATTCAAGCAATACAGCCAGCAGGTGCTTAAAAACGCGGCGGCCCTCGCGGCGGCGCTTAAGAACGAAGGATTCAAGCTCGTTTCCGACGGCACCGACAACCATCTTATGCTCGTGGATCTTTCGCCCAAAGGCATCACCGGCAAAGCGGTAGAAAAAGCCCTCGATCTGGCCGGCATAACCGTCAATAAAAACACCATCCCATTCGATCCGCAGAAGCCCATGGTGACTTCCGGCATCAGAATTGGCACTCCCGCCGTTACCACGCGCGGCGCTAAAGAAGAACACATGAAAGCCATAGCGGGTTTCATTAAAAAGGCCGTAGACAATCTCGAAAAGCCTGAAGTGCTCGCCGAAATCAAAAACGAAGTAATGCATTTTTGCGATAAACTCGTAGAAATGGCTTAACCGCCCCGCTCGTTTTTTATCAGTAACTTAAAATAAACCATAACTGAAAGGAAGGGACTTTTCGCCCTTTCTTTCAGTTATGCTATAAACGTTTTTATATTTTCCGGCGGGACTACGCAAAATATTATGATATACTTATATTTATCCATTACCATACTGGGCTGGGGCATAGGCCAGACGCTTCTGAAAATAGGCTTCGCCCGCTCCACGCCTATAAGCTCCTATCTAATAGGCGGGATACTCGGCCTTATAGTGTGGCTGCCTTATATACTCGTAAATAAGCCGGTGTTAACCGATATCGGGCTTTACATGCCGCTATGCCTTGCGATTTCACTGGCATACCTCACGTTTTACTATTCGCTGAACGCCGGCGAACTTTCGATCGCGAGCGCCATTCTCGGCACTTACCCCATGTACACCGTTTTATTCGCCGTGTTCGTCATGGGCGAAAAGCTTTCATGGCTCCAGTGGTGCGCTCTGGCGACCATTACGGCCGGAATCGGCCTGCTGTCTTATTTATCTCATCCGTCGCCGGCCGCGGGCAGCGGGGCCAAGGAGGCGCGCGACGCCCGCATCTGGCTTTTTCTGTCGGTAATTTCAGCGGTATTGATCGGCGTCGCCGACGCGATGTGTAAAGTGGTAATCGACAGGACGAACGTCTCGGCTTTCAGCCTGTACCTCAATACCGTGCAGATATGCGCGGGACTACTGCTGAAGCTTCTTTTCGAAGGGCGTGAGTTTTCCTTCGAGACGCTCAAATCCAGATATTCATTTGTCGGGATACTGCTGCTCAATATCGGCGGGCTGACTTTTACGATAGCCTTATCCATGGGGCAGGCGAGCATCATAGTGCCGCTTTCTTCCACTTATCTTGCGCTCGTTACGATACTCTCATGGCTGTTTTTGAATGAGAAGATGGGCCTTATGAAGACCGCTTCCATATCGATGGTGATCGCCGGAATAATGATGCTTTAATTTCGTGCGCCTTTCAATGCTTAAAAATATCTATATTTTTAATAGGCTTTACATATAACCTTTTATTATCCATTTCGGCCCTGAGCGAAAATCCCATCTTTACAAGATAAGTCTGGTGCTTTTCCGTGCGCGTTTCGGCGCAGAAACTTTTATATCCGAGGTGCGCGAAGTATTTTTCGTTCTCGCCGTAGATGTAGCTTCCGATTTTAAAATCGCGGTATTCGGGGACGGCGAAATCCATTATTACCATCAGCGAGCCGTCTTCTGTTTTTGTTCCCATGAACACTCCCGCGGTTATCATATTTCTTAAAATATAAAAACTGACGGTGTTTTCATCCTCGCAGCAGTTGAAGTTGAAATCAGGAAAGAAATACTTGATGTCGTTTTTATAGTAAGCTAAAAAATGCTTCAGGTAAAGGTCGCCTTTTTTTATTTCTAGCACGCGGAAATATTCTTTTTCGGTGTATATCTTAAAGAGATAATAAATGTCGATGGCGCCGATTATCGCGTTAGACGCGCATACCGGGATCGAGCCTATCATGAAGCCGTATATGCAGAACATGGCGGCCCCCGCCAGATTGACCCAGCGCAGCTTTATTATGGAGCTCATGAGAAGCGATATTACGATGATAAATGATGCCGAGTAGCCGAGCCACTCGAGATATGAAACGTTTAAAAGCATTGACTAAAATCCTCTTTTCCTGAGATGTTAAATAGCTTTAAAGCAGCTACGGCATTTATCGTAGAGCGTTCCGCCGAGCTCTTCGTCGGACGAAGGAGCGGCTTCAAGCAGGGCGTTCCACATTTCGGGGCTTTCCATACAAAAATACAGTTTGATTTTATTTTTTACGTCATGGCTTTTTATTAAATTAATTACGGTCCTGAATAACTTTTCGCGCTTAAATCTAAAATAACGTGATTTTTTGTCGTAACCTTTTACGAATTCATTATATATTATGCGGCTTCTGGGAAACCGCAGCGCTATTATTTCTGCGAGCGCGGGAATGAAACGGAACGCTCCGAGGCTGATGTAGAGAATATCTTCCGCGCCGAGGTACTTGAAAATAAGGTTTACCGTCTCAGCCATCTGCGTTTCGAAATCGTCGTAATCGATTATCGGATCGAAGTGCAGCGTTATTTTATATCCGGCTTTTACGCATTCCGCCGCCGCTATAAGCCTTTCTTCTATGGACGCCGTCTTTAATTCCTCGAATCGGTTCACGTTTCCGGCGTTCATCGAATATGAAATAATTACGTTCTGACGCGCGCCGGCGTAATCCGTGAATGTTTTAACGTAATCCGTCTTGGACTTGAACTCGATTATGAACTGCGGCTTGTCCGCGAAGTAGTCCATCAATATTTTTGAATATTCGCTCAGGTGCTCCAGTGCGAGAGAATCGGTGAACTCGCCGGTGCCTATGCGGTATTTTTTGAGCGGATCGGCGAAGAGCCTGGAGTTCAACTCGGCGAACAGGTCTTCTATATTGGCGTAAACGACCATGAACGGATTGTTCAGATAAGCCTGAAGTATGCAGTAAGTGCATTCCATGGGGCAGTTCTGCGCGAAGTCTATAATGTAGTAATCGCAGCAGATATAATCGTTGGTGCCCGGGCACTTTTTTAAAAACTCGCCGCGGTTGGCGGTTATCAATAAAGTCTTCTTGCCTTCGCCGTAAGAGTTCTCAGGCTTTTTCGCGTCCTGGATAATTGCCGCGATTTTTTCTTCGCCGAGGTACGAAACGCTTGCATTTTTGCCTTCTACGGCCGATAAAATATTTTTGGTTATTATCGAATCCCTGATCCGCGCTTCGTCGAGTATTATTATTTTTTCGGGATAATACCTAATCATCGCTTCGGGTTCCCTTCTTCGCGCAGGCCTCGGCTTGCCCGGCGTTTTTTTTCAAAAACTCCGAGGCGAGCCTTGAATCTTTGAGCCGTAAGAGCGCCGCGATTTTTTGCTCGAGGTCTTTTACCGAGGCGATATTGAATTTGACGGATATTTCGTCTTTTTCGAAATACGCGAACGGATTAAGCGATATTTTACGCGAATCGAATTCGGAGGCCAGCTCTTTGAAGCGCGCCATGACGCTTTCGTACATCGGCCTTTTAAGCGAGTGCAGCGCGCGCCGTATTTCGTCGGTTTTCTGGTTCGGAGTCAGATCGGAGTTAGAAATAATAGTTTCGCATCCGGCGCGCGTTAGAATTTCTTCGGCGCAGACGCCGTACTGCATGGATGTTTCGAATACGAGCTGGGCCGTTTCGTTAATAAGATTCGCGCCCATTCTGCACGCTTCTATAACGTCTAAAAATTTTTCCTGTTCGCTGCCGGAAAATTTTACGATCTGAAGCGCCGCCGCGAGCGGGATGCGCTCCGAAGCCGTAAACTCTTTTGCCCGCCGGCAAAGCGCCGTAAGAGAGAGGTATTTATTGTAGGCGTATTCCGATTTTTGAATATTCATCGCCGGGAGGAATTTTTCGATGATCTCGCCGCGTTCGTAAAACGCCGAAAGCTTCGACAGGGCGTTCGCCGCTTCTACCGGATCCAGCTGGCGCGAGCTTGTATTTTCGGCTATATTCAGCGCGAGCTGGCGGGCCGGCGGCGGCGGATCGCATACCAGGCATTTTACGGCTTCGCCGGGCTTTATTTTTTTCAGGATATCCAGCCGTTTAAATCCGCAGATCACTTTATACCCGACGCCGGAGGCGCATACGATCACTGGCGATATCAGGCCGGTTTCAGATATGGATTTTTCCAGCCGCGCATAATCGGCGGGTAATGAAATCCGGTTATCCTCGTCCGCAAGGTTCAAACCGCTCAGCGGAACGGATCGGTATTGATATTGAATGTCGTCGAACATTTAAAGCCTTTCTACTTTTATGAGTCGTTTTTAACTTTTGAATAATGTAGTATATTTTAATCCATGCGGTTTAAAATATCAATATTTTTTATATTTATTATCTTTAATTTTTTATTGATATGATTAAAAAATAACTGTATAATAAAAGAATTGAAAAATCGAATTAAAAACCGGGAGCGCGAAGTTATGAATATTTTGATAAGCGGCTCTTCGGGCTTTATAGGCTCGAACCTTGCCGCGCGTCTTGCGAGTAAAGGTCATTCGGTAAAGGCGTTGCGCCGTGAAGATTACTCTCTGCCGCCGGAACGCTTCGCTTCTAAGTTCGAAGGCGTTGATGCGGTAATCAATCTGAGCGGCGCGGATATCGCCGTGCGCTGGAGCGAAGAGTATAAAAAAGAAATTTATGAAAGCCGCGTTGGCTGCACTAAAAAGATCGTCGAGACGATAAAGTCGCTTCCAGAGCGGCCGCGCCTTCTGATAAACGCTTCGGCTATCGGCATCTATGAGTCGGGCCTTTCTCACGACGAGTATGATTTCCGCTACGGCGAAGATTTTCTGGCGAAGCTCTGCATGGACTGGGAAACAGCCGCGCTTGGCGCGCGTGAATCGGGCGTGCGCACAGTGATTTTCCGTTTTTCCGCCGTGCTGGATAAAAGCGGCGGCGCCCTTAAAAAAATGCTGCTTCCTTTCTCGCTCGGCCTTGGCGGAATAATCGGCGGCGGCGGCCAGTATATGAGCTGGGTGGCTTTAACCGATCTTCTTGCGGCCTTCGAGTTCGTAATCGCTAAAGAAAATCTCGACGGCGTTTTCAATATATGCTCGCCGCGCCCTGTAACTAACCGTGAATTCACTGCCGCTCTCGCCGCCGCGCTAAGACGCCCGGCTTTTTTCAGAGTGCCGGAATTCGCGCTTAAACTGGTGTTTTCCGGCGCCGAAAAGATAATATGCGAAGGCGCGGCAGTATATCCTAAAATACTTATAGAATCAGGTTTCCGCTTTGAATTCGAAGACATAAAAACCGCGCTGGATTATATTATCAACCGCCGGTCCTGACCGGATTTTAAATTTACCGCTTTGAAAATGCCCTTTAAATTATTGCGTTAAAAGGCTCCGTTAAAAATATGCTTGAATTTATAGGCGAAATATTATATAATTCATAACCGGTATATTAAAAAACTTAAATCCATATTAAATGCGGAAGGTACAATGTCTTATAAAAACGCATCGGAAAACAATATGGCCATAGACGCCAGAAACTTATATAAAAGCTTCGGCGAGCCTTTCACGTTCAAAAGGCTTTTAAAGCTCCCGTGGGAGATCGTTTTAAGGCTCACCGGCGGCTACAATAAAAAAAGCGTCCTGAAAGACCTCAGCTTTAAAGTGGAAACCGGTTCCGTGGTCGGCTTTCTCGGGCCTAATGGGGCCGGCAAATCCACCAGCCTTAAAGTCATGCTCAACCTCATACGCAAAGATTCAGGCCAGGCGCTTATCGCCGGCTTCGATACCGAATACGACTACGACGCCGCGCTTAAAACCACCGGCGCGCTGGTGGAG
>JAKPTH010000321.1 GCA_029571125.1 bacterium | reverse complement strand
AAAATATGCCTTTTCATATTAAGAAACCACGCCGAAGCGCTCGGACTTACAAAAAACTTCATCATTTACGACGACGGCGATCAGAACGCTCTTATAAAGGAATGTCTCAAAGAGCTCGACGTGAACGAAGATAACATCAAGCCCAGAATGATACTTTCCAAAATATCTCTCGCCAAATCCAATATGATTTCCGAAGACGATTATCTTCTTAACGAAAGCTCCCACATAGACAGCATTATAGAAAAAGTTTACAAGCTCTACAATAAAAAGCTCAGGCAGAACAACGCGGTGGATTTTGACGACATTATTTTCCTTACCGCAAGCCTTCTTAAAAACAACGACTCGGTTCTCAAAACTTATTCAAACCGCTTCAAGTACGTGCTTGTCGACGAATATCAGGACATAAACTATTCCCAGTACATGTTCGTCAAAACGCTTTCCAACATACATAAAAACATCTGCGTCGTCGGCGACGACGATCAGTGCGTATGCGCCAACTCTCAGGTGCTCACGCCCAACGGCTACCAGAAGATAGAAAACATAATGGAAGGAAGCCAGATAGTTTCGTGCACCGGCCACGACGGCGTTAGCATAGCTCAGACCAGCAAGGTAATGCGAAGGCCTTATTCGGGCCAGGCCATAAAAATCACGCTCGAAAATCAGAAAACGCTTACGGTAACTCCCAACCATCTTCTTTTCGCCAAGTACAATTCGTCGGCGTCGTTAAGTTACGTTTACATGATGTACCGTAAATCGTTCGGCTACAAAATAGGCGTTTGCCAGGGTCTTTCATTGTTCACCGAATCGCGCAAGTACGATCTCGAAGAAGGCGATAAGATATGGATACTTAAAATATGCAAAAATCCAAAAGACGCTTCATATTTCGAATCGCTCTATTCCACCAAGTACGGCATCCCCACCCTTCACTTCACGGCACGCTCTCTGGGGGCCACTTTAGAGCAGGACAAAATCAAAAAAATATATTCCGAAGTCGACACATTCGTACGGGCCGAAGTTTTAATGCGCGACCTCATGATATTCGAAGAGCACCCGCACTACGTTTCGGTCGTAAAAACCAGGTCTCTTTCTTCGCCCAAGGTTTTAAGCCTCACCATGTTCGGCGCGAACGAGCGTTCGCGTGAAAACGGATGGTACTTCCACCGCATGAACCTGGACATCAACGCCCAGAATATAGGCGTTCTGCGCGGAGACACTTCGGTCGTCAAAAAAACCGGCTCCCTTGACAAATGGAAAGTGGAAGCGGTGCGTGAAGATTATTCCGAACTCGTAAGTTTCGCCAAAACCATATCCGGCCTCGACGAGCTGCTGCTCGTCGAAAAGGCCCAGCTCACTTCAAAAGCTCCTTTCTATCAAATGCCGGCGTCGCACGTGCACGAAAATATGACGCTCGCTTTCTTTAACCATAAAGAAAAAAAGATCGAAGAGCTGCTCGTGTCGGAGATCGAAGTCATCGATTACGAAGGTTTCGTTTACGACCTTTCGGTCAATCATCTTCATAACTTTATAGTGGACGGCTTCGTCGTGCACAATTCCATTTATTCATGGCGCGGCGCCGACGTTCGCTCGATGCTCAATTTCGAACGCGACTATCCCAATTCGCAGGTCGTCAAGCTCGAACAGAATTACCGCTCCACTAAAAACATACTTCTGGCGGCTTCCGAAGTGATAAAAAACAACGTGACCAGGCGTGAAAAAACGCTGTGGACTCAGGGCGAATCGGGCGAAAAAATAACCGTCTACGAGGCCATCAACGAACAGGCCGAAGTGGTTTTCGCCATCAACCAGATGCGCCAGGTCATTTACCGCGAGGATAAAAAATATTCCGATTTCGCGTTTTTCTACCGTACCAACGCCCAGTCCCGCGTCATCGAAGAAACGCTCATAAAAGAAGGGATTCCCTACAAAATGGTGGGCGCCATCCGCTTTTATCAGCGCAAGGAAATCAAGGACGTAATCGCCTATCTCAGGCTCATACTCAATACCAGCGACAATCTCAGCCTGCTGCGCATCCTCAACGTGCCGCGCCGCGGCATAGGCGAAAAATCCATAAGCTCTCTGGTGGCCTTCGCCAACGAGAAAAAAATATCTATATTCGACGCGCTGGCAAAGGTGGCCGAAATAGAAGACCTTCCTCTGAAAGCCAAAAACACGACGCTTAATTTCGTCGATCTTATAAACGAGCTGCGCGCCGACTGCGCGAAACTTAACGTCACCGAGCTTACCAAAAACGTTCTGGACAAAACGGGTTATTTAAGGGAACTCAAGGTCATAAATTCGTCGCAGACCCTCGACCGCTCCAAAAACATAAACGAGCTGCTCAGCGTCACCGAAGCCTACGACCAGGAAAAATCCGGCGGCGGGCTTTCGGGCTTCCTCGAACGCGTTACGCTCATAAGCGATCTCGACGAAATCGACGAAAAACAGAATTCAGTGACTCTGATGACCTTTCATGCGGCAAAGGGCCTCGAATTTCCGGTCGTATTCATGCTCGGCATGGAAGAAAAACTCTTTCCGCACGAGCATTCCAGCGACGAAAATTACGACATAGCCGAAGAAAGAAGGCTTTGTTACGTGGGAATGACAAGGGCGCGCGAAAGGCTTTACATCATACACACCAGGCAGCGCAGGATATTCGGCTCGGTTTTCACCAACCCCGTTTCGCGCTTCGTAAGCGAAATACCTGATTCCCTAGTCATAAACATTTCCTGCGAAGAGGAATTCCTCAACAGCGTCCCGCAGATGACGCGTAAAGTATTCCGCGACAGCGCGCCGCGCCGTATCGACGACGACGACGACGGTTACGGCTCTCGCGATTTGAGCACCGGCGCCGTGCATAAGCCACATTCGGCTGCGCCCGAAGACGAGCCGGGCGAAGACCTGGCGGAGTTCGGCGGCGTCACGTTCGCCAAAAGCGACAGGGTAAAGCATTCGATGTGGGGAATAGGCGTCGTGCTCGAAGCTACTGGCCGCGGGGATGAATGCCTCGTAAAAGTCAATTTTATGAACGTGGGCGAAAAGAAGCTGCTGCTCAAATACGCGCCGCTCGACAAAATATAAGAGCCTCGGCCTTCGGAGGCCGCCGCTTTTCAGCGACGGTTTTTCAAGGGATATGTGGCATCCGCAAAACGCTTGAAAAAGGGAATATATAAAATAAATGGAATACATACAGCTCGAAGAAAAAGTTAAAATTTACAATCCTAACGCCAATTTTGAATATTTAAAAAAAGCCTACGATTTCGCCCGCGAAGCTCATAAAACCCAGTTCAGGGCGAGCGGCGAGCCCTACTTTATACATCCTTTCAACGTGGCCATGATTCTTGCCGATTTAAAGCTCGACGTCATATCCATAGCCGCCGGGCTGCTCCACGACGTAGTCGAGGACACCCCGATCACCAGCGAAATGATAACGGCCGAATTCGGTTCTACCATGGGGCTTTTAATCGACGGCGTAACCAAGCTTTCAAAGCTCTCTTTCAAATCCAAGGAAGAATTCGCCGCCGAAAACCTCCGCAAAATGCTCTTCGCGCTGATAAAAGACATCCGCGTCATACTCGTCAAGCTTGCGGACCGCCTCAACAATATAAGGACTCTGGGCTCTCTGGCTCCCGAAAAGCAAAAGCGCATCGCGCGCGAAACTCTCGACATTTACGCCCCCCTGGCCAACCGCCTCGGAATGCACAGCATAAAAATCGAGCTCGAAGACTCCTGCTTCAGGATATGCGAACCCGAAATAGCCGCCGAGCTCGAAACCAAGCTTTTCAAAGACAAGCAGCACACCGACAAATACATAGAAGACATTATAACCACGCTCAAGCAGGAATGCACCGAAAACAACATACCTTGCGAAATTTTCGGACGCCAGAAGCATCTTTACAGCATCTACAAAAAGATCAACAATAAAGACAAGACCATAGACGATATTTACGATTTAATAGGCCTTCGAGCCATAGTGAACTCCATCAACGACTGCTACGCGGTGCTCGGACTCGTTCATAAGCTGTGGAAGCCGATCATGGGCCGCTTTAAAGATTACATAGCCGTGCCCAAGACCAATCTCTATCAGTCGCTTCACACCACCATCGTCCACGGAGGCGGCGAACCCGTGGAAATCCAGATACGCACCCAGCTTATGCACAGGATCGCCGAAGAAGGCATCGCGGCCCACTGGAA
>JAKPTH010000311.1 GCA_029571125.1 bacterium | reverse complement strand
CGGGAGGCGAAAGAGTCAAGATCAGCTCGTCGTCCCTTGAAAACGCATGCTTAACGCCTGACGGCAAAATAGCTTACGTTAAATCCAATAAGCTGTATGCCATGAATATCGACGGTACCGGCGTTACGGAGCTGCTGCCGTCCGTCGAATCCGGCGCGGTCGCATTTTCGCCCGACGGCGCCTTCGTGATATACGAAAAAGCCAAAAACGGCGTTTCCGACCTCTGGGCTCTGGCGTCTAACGGCTCTGGCGAAAAAATAAGAGTCACAAACGGCAATATAGGCCAGCTTGTAACCGGCAAAGTGGCGTGGGGAAGGTAAAAGCCGCTTAGCTAAAAAACAGCGGTAATATTTCCGGCGCAAAACAATCGTCAATAAAAAACGGCCTGCCGCGGCTTAAGACCGCGCAGGCCGTTTTTAGTTCTTACGATTGCCCCGTCAGTCTTTCAGCAGTTCCACATGCCTTATGTGCGAAATGAATTTTATAATTTCGAACCACGCCACGCTGACCACTCCGAGCGAAAGGGCCAGCAGTATGTCGTTTGCGTGCATGAAGGCGAAATGAAACACATCGCGAAGCGACGGAACGTATATAACCAGACCGAGAAAAAATAAAGTTCCGCTTACAACCCATGCAATGGCGGGATTTTTAACCTTCATCGAAGCGAAAATATTTTTTGTCCAGGAACGATTTACGAGTATTATTCCAAGATTCGATATAACAAGCGTTATAAAAGCAAGAGTCCTGGCTTCGGGCTCGCCGCCCCCGCTTTTAAGCGAATAAGCGAAAATGCCAGCTACGGCCAGAAGCGAACACGCTCCCTGAAGAAGGCTCAGCATGAACATCCTTTTTCCAAAGAGAGGCTCGGAGGGGTCTCTTGGCTTTCTTTCCATGATATTGTCTTCGGCTTCTTCGGCTTCGAAAATGATCGAGCAGGCCGGATCGATTATAAGCTCGAGGAATACCACGTGAACGGGATAGAGCACCACGGGCCAGCCTACGATTATCGGCAGAAGGGATATTCCGGCGATCGGAACGTGGACGCTAATTATATACGCCATGGCTTTTTTCAAATTATCGAAAACCCTTCTTCCCATTTTCACGGCTGCTACTATCGAAGTAAAATCATCGTCAAGAAGCACGAGCGAGGACGATTCACGGGCCACGTCCGTTCCGCGCTCGCCCATGGCCACGCCGATGTGCGCGGCCTTGAGCGCGGGAGCGTCGTTAACGCCGTCGCCGGTCATGGCCACGGTCTCGCCGTTCGCCTTCAGCGCGTTTACTATCAGAAGCTTCTGCTCGGGTACCACGCGGGCGAATATATTCGTACGCTTCACTCTTTCGGCTAGCGCCGAAGGCTCGAGCTTTTCAAGTTCCGGACCGGTTATGACCTCCTCGGGGTTTTCCAGGCCGATCTGGCGGGCTATGTTTTGCGCGGTAGCCGAATAGTCGCCGGTAATCATGGCGACGCGTATTCCGGCCGTTTTACATTCCCCGATGGCCGCAGGGACGGTTTCGCGCACCGGATCGGCCCAGCCGATGAGCCCCATGAACTTAAATTCAAAATCATGCTGGGACGAAGGCAGCTTTTCTCCGTCGAAATTGGAAGCCGCCACGCCAAGAATACGAAGGCCTTCGGACGCCATAAGATTTATTTTTTCCGAATATTTTTGGATTTCGTCCGCCCGCAGATGGCACAAGTCAAAAACAGCTTCAGGCGCTCCTTTAGCCGAAACCACATAATCCTTTTTGCCGGGAATTTTCCATACGTGCGAAAGCGCCAGCAGCTCCTTCGAAAGCGCGTATTCTTCAACCAGCGGCCAGTCTTCGTGGATATGTTCCGTATTTATAAGAGTTTTGTATCCAAGCTCCGCGAGGGCTTTTTCCATTGGGTCGAACGGATCTTTTTTGCTCGCCAATATGCCGTATTCGACGAGGCTGTGAAATTCCTCCGGAAGTTCTTCGGCTTTTACGGACCATTCATGAAAATCAGAGCAGTTAAAAAGTTTTTTTATGCTCATTTTATTTTGCGTGAGCGTTCCTGTTTTATCGCTGCATAAAACGGTGGCCGCTCCGAGAGTTTCTATGGCCGCGACGCGCCTTGTAAGAACGTTCTTCTTAGACATGCGCCAGGCGCCGAGAGCCAGGAATATGGTAAGCACAACGGGAAATTCTTCGGGCAGAAGAGCCATGGCGAGAGTTATGCCGGCCAGAACGCCTTTAAGCCATTCGCCCCGGGTAAAGCCGTATAAGCAGACGACTAAAAAGCAAAGCGCTATAGCCAGAACGAATATCTTTTTCACGAGCCTTCCGGTTTCTTTTTTAAGCGTCGTGTCCTCTTCTTTGATCGACTGAAGGGCCTTGCCTATTTTACCTATTTGCGTAGAAATTCCAACGGATGTGACTTTGGCCACGCCCTGGCCGCATGTGATCATGCTTCCGGAGTAAAGAAAAGGCAGGTCGTCTCCGCCGGGCCTGGATATAACAGTTTCAAGTTTATCCGACGGGCATTTTCTTACAGGAACGGATTCGCCGGTTAATAGCGATTCGTCGGCCGCGAGATTCATGGACCATAAAAGCGTACCGTCGGCGGGGATTTTATCGCCCTCGCGCACTATAAAGATATCGTCTAAGACGACTTCACGGCCGGCAATCCTTTTTTGCTCGCCGTTTCTTATTACAAGGGCACGCGGGCTCGAAAGATCGCGAAGCGCCTCGAGCGCGTTTTCTGTTTTATTTTCCTGATATATAGTTATTCCCATTATCACGAACACGAATCCCAGAAGAAGCGCGGCCTCCCTGACGTCTCCCAGCAGAAGGTATATCGCGCCGCATGCTACCAGAAGCATGAACATAGGCTCATGAAGCACTTCCAGAATTATGTGAATGATGCCCTTTTTTTTAGACGACGGCAGCTCGTTGCAGCCGTATCGCTCGAGCCGTTCGGCCACGTCTTTATCCGAAAGCCCTTTTAAACTCTTTAATTCCAATTCAGACAACATTTTTCAGCACCTCTATATGCGTTAAATATTCAAATAAACTCGCTTTCAATGCGAGCTTTAATTTTAAAATATGGAAAGGTGAATATTGAATATCTATGAAATTCTTGGAGGGTGAAAAATAGATAAAATATAACTGCCGCATTCGGCTTGATATATTTCATGGTCGCAGGAGCCTTCAAACTCGATACTTATGACGTAGCCGCTCGCCGAAAGGGCCTTCAGTAAAAAAGATGCGTGTAAAACATCCAGATGGCATTCGTGGCACATGTCTATAAAGCCCGCCGCTGAAGAAGCCGCGAAAAAAAGCATTATGAAAAATGAAAATTTTATAAAACGCTTCATGACGGCTTTATGCTATCATAAAAAAAATTATAAATCAAGAAAATAGAATAAAAGAAAAATTAATAAAAATCTTGAATTTTATTATTAAATCTAATATAATAAAAATAGGAAAGTTATTAAATTAAACCGTATTAAAAGCGTTCTTTT
>JAKPTH010000306.1 GCA_029571125.1 bacterium | reverse complement strand
GTGAGCGCCGAACCGTCTATCGCAGGCGGCTCCTTGGCGTTTATCAATATGGAAATATTGGTGATGCCGAGACCCGCGAGAGCGCAAAGAACGTGCTCGACGGTGTGTATTTTATGCTCTCCGCAGCCTATGGTAGTTCCGCGGAAAACGTCGGTGACGTTTTCTATAGTAGCCGTTATGGCAGGGCGCTCGGGTACGTCGGTGCGTATGAAAACGACGCCGTGGTTTACCGGCGCCGGCATAAAGGTTATTTTGACGTTCAAACCTGTATGAAGGCCTATTCCTTCATAACTGGTTTCTCGTTCTATCGTCCTTTGAAACTGATACATCAATTATTCCTTCCAAAACTTCTAATTTATATATTAAAATTTACGAAATTTAAAATACTTCATTTTTATTTTTCGACAAAAAAATGAATCGGCAAAGTGATTATATTAAAAACCGAGAGAAAAATTAAAATTCAAGACCCTGTTTTCTTTAAAATTTTTCTGCTTTTTAATATCGATAAAATCGTAATCGATAGAAAGCATTGGCGCAGGACGGAATCTTATGCCGGCATTCAACGATTTTTCGTACTGCTCGCCCATTATGGAAAACATCGGTAAAAACGCGTATTCAAGGCCTAAAAATGTATTTCCCGTTCCGTTTTGATAATCATCGAGGGCGCTTTGAAACGTCTGGTAATTAAAAAGGCCGGCTGCGTCCTTGAGGCCGCCGTTTCTTTTGTATCCCGCGTGCAAAGTCACGCCGATCGGTTCTATCTGCTTGGAAAGCACTATATAATTTGTCGTAGAAATCGCGGAATTTCTGTAATTATAAAGACCCAGGGCTATCTGCGGAAGATAATCGTCTTCCTCGATTAAAGAAAGTTTGAGATTAAAAGAATAATTGCTGGCCAGCTTGTTGTATATGACTCCGCCTTCGAGTGCGCCGTTATAAAAAGCCATATTAAGCTTGGTTATCTTATTGCCGGAAAGCGAGTAATAGCCAAAACCGCCGCCGGAATAAGCGGTCGGAAGATAAATCAGGCCGGAAGGCCCGCTGAGGTTCGGCACGGAACCCGAACAAAACCCGTAACCGGCGGTAAATAATAAAATTAACGAAGCCGAGAATAATACCGCTATAAAGCTGAAAGTCGAATCCGCACGGTTATTTTTCATTAAATTAATGCACCTTTAAATATTTGCGATTTACTATTTTTTTTACGCCCGGCGTTAATCCTCGTCCCTGTTTTTGCCGGGATGCGACATATTAAGTCTTTTTTTTATTTCGTTGATTTCCTTGACGATCGCCGGAAGCTTGCGAGTGGCGGCCTTGATTTTCATTTCCTCGGTATGCGGTTTCGCGGGAAAGCCGGAAACGAAAGATTTAGGCTTGATATCGCTCGTTACGACCGAACGGGCCGCTATAACGCTGCCTGCGCCGATCGAAATATGGCCTACGATGCCGCTCTGGCCGGCGATAGTAACGTCGTCGCCGATGTCGACCGAGCCCGAAATTCCGACCTGGGCCACTATCAAAACATTTTTACCCACCTGAACGTTGTGCGCTATATGCACCAGATTATCTATTTTTGTTCCGCGGCCGATCTTGGTGGAGCCTATCGTAGCGCGGTCGCAGGTTACGTTAGCGCCTATTTCGACGTTGTCTTCTATGACGACATTGCCGATCTGAGGGATTTTATAGTAAGAGCCGTTGTGCTTGACGAAACCATAGCCGTCCGCTCCGATAACCGTTCCCGAATGTATTATGCAGCCGGAACCGACAACGCAATTTTCCCGCAGCGTCACGTTTGAATAAAGCCAGCTGTTTTCGCCGACCGAAGCGTTTTCGCCCACGAAGCATCCCGGGTATATAACGCAGTTATCGCCGATAGAAGCGTTTTCAGCTATGAAGGCGCCGGGATATATCTGGGCGTTTTTACCAATGGACGCGCCTTTAGAGATATGAGCTCCAGGATGAGCCGTTCCTTTTACTTTAATCGGAGGAAAGAAAAACTCCAGAAGGCGAGCGAAAGCGTAATAAGGATTTTTAGATACGATATAAGGCACCTTTACGTCTTCGACCTTGACTTCGGGCGAAATAATAACCGCGGATGCCTTTGAAATGCTTAGCGATTTGATATATTTGGGTTTAACCGCAAAGGTGATATCGCCCTTTGCGGCTTCGTTGATTCCGGCCACGCCTTGAATGAGCGTTTCGCCGTCGCCAAAATAATTTTCGTTTAAATATTCGCTTAATTCTTTTAGACTGACTTTTATGTCGCGTTTTCCATACATCATAATTCTAAAAGGCCGCCGCCCCTTCTTAAATATTCGCGTCAAACCCACGCGCCCTGATAGCAAATTTCAACCCGGACATTATATGCCGGGTTGAAACGCTTTTAAAATAGATATGTATTATTTCGTTTTAGCTTTTTTAGGAGCTTTTGCAGCGCCTGAATTGAGTTTTTCTAATACCTGCTCTGTGATATCGTCGCCGCCTACGAATACTACGCCTTTTTCAACTACTATGTCTACGCCCTGTTCGGCCGCGACCGCGTTTATAGCTTCGAGTATCTTGTCTTCGAGTTTTTTATAGGCTTCAGCCTGTTTTTCACGAAGGTCAGCCGAATACTGCTGGAAAACGTCCTGAAGTTTTACGAGGTCTTTCTGAAGGTCTTCGGCCGCTTTTTTCTTTTCTTCTTCTTTTAACTTAGCGACTTTCTGTTCTACGGCATCTTTTTTCTTTTTGAGTTTTTCCTGTTCTTTGTCCAATTTGTCCTGAAGCGCGTCTTTTTCTTTTTGCAGGCTATCGTTTACCGTTTCGGCTTCTTTA